>NZ_JAEQCT010000051.1:0-44668 GCF_020738205.1 Microcoleus sp. PH2017_24_DOB_U_A | reverse complement strand
TGGTAGAAGTATCGATCGAATCTTCAGCCTTCACCTCAGACACGACAGCCTTGTCTGAAACCGGCAAATCCTTGGTAGAAGTATCGATCGAATCTTCAGTCTTCACCCTCGACACGACAGCCTTGTCTGAAACCGGCAGATCCTTGGTAGAAGTATCGATCGAATTGGCGATCGCAGGTTCGTCATCTTCAGTCTTCACTGCTGGCGTTACAGTTGTATCTGAAGTAACAACCTCCGTTTTCGAGAGAGACTCAGTATTAGTTGGAGAAATTACTTTCTCTTTTGAAACACTTGCGTTATCTGAAATCGGAACATCTAAAACCGAACCAGAATCAGTATTTTTGGCAGGTTTTTCATCCTCTTTAGCAGGCTCTACCTTCGGTTCAACATAGGGTTTAGCATAAGCAATCAAAGCCTTACCAATATCAGCTTTACGCCAATCTTTCTCAGCATTAATCACAGAATCCAAATTCACCGCAGTACCCGTCGCACCCCGCACCTGAAATATCACATCATTGTAATCGCGATCGCTCCCTAAATCAACCCGCATATCCTCCATTGCAAAAGTCTTGCCACTACCAGTCACATCAGCAATTTGCCCGACATGAAATCCCTCAGCAGGATTCGCCGTCACCATTGAAAATAAAGGACGTTTATCCCCTCCAACAACAGGATTATTCAGAACCTCTTGCACAGTTCCATTTGGCACCAACATAACGCCAAACTCATCCCCCGAAGTCATTGCAAAACTCTTGACTCCCAAATAAGTTCCTTCGTTATAATTCCCTTCAGGTAAATTACCCGTAAATTTTGCACCTTCGCTCAAATCATTAATGACTACATGACCTTTTACAGAATTGCTTAATGCCCTTGAAGCCACTTCCTTGATAAATTCTGCTGAACCAGGTACAAACTTCTCCATCCCTTTTAGACTGACGATAGCTAATTGACCCTTATACAGTCCGCCGTCAAACAAGAAATCGATACCAACTTGGCCGCTAGAGTCAACAACAAATTTCCCAGATGTAAACGAATTATCGGCGACAATCTCAGATTTAGGAGTAGTTTTGCTGAGTTCTTTAGGGGTTTCAACTGCAACAGCTTGACTGTTATCCGCAACTTTTTTGTCCTTGTCTCCGCTAGTAGTTGTCGAGTTTTGTTTGTTGCTATCTTTGCCAGCTTCATCGATAGTAGCGACTGATTTATCCGCCGTCACTTTATCAGTAGTCGCTGCTTGAATTATGGCTGGTGATTTTGAAGTCTCAACAGTTTGAGTAGTAGTTGTCGAGTTTTGTTTGTTGCTATCTTTGCCAACTTCATCGATAGTAGCGACTGGTTTCTCCGCCGTCAATTTATCAGTAGTAGTCGCTGCTTGAATTGTGGCTGGTGATTTTGAAGTCTCAACAGTTTGAGTAGTAGTTGTCGAGTTTTGTTTGTTGCTATCTTTGCCCGCTTCATCGACACTAGCGACTGGTTTCTCCGCCGTCACTTTATCAGTAGTTGCTGCTTGAATTATGGATTCTTTTGCTTGTGAAATCAGGTTACTGTCAGTGGCCAGTGTTTCCGATTTATTTTCTTTTTCTGCTAACGCATCGATTTTTTTATCAGGGGATATTTCCTTGGCACTCTGATTGTTAGTCAAAGAGTCAGTTGTTGTCAGACTGTCAGCTTTGATGGCAATTAACGGTGCATCTTTGCTGCTTCCAGTCAGGGTATCCTTGGCATCTATGGCTGACTGGGAACCGGATAGGGCGTCGCCGCGACTCGTATTGCCACTAACTGACCTGCTTAAGCTGCTATTGAGAGGATTTGGAACAATTAATGAATCATCGGATTTGTTGCTGATTGACTCGGAAGCAGCATCTTTTGATTTCAGTAAATTAGTCGTAACTAATGGTTTATCGGGTTCGATCGCTATTTTATTGTTGCTGTCAAGCATCAAGGAACCTTCGCCGATATTTTGCTTGTTGCTGTTGCTTAAAGGGTTGAGGATAGAATTGTTGGCAGCACTTCCCGGCAAAGTGTCGGCGATTAGAACATCTTTCAGCAGAACATTAGTTTGACCTTGATTGATAGTTGTCATTGAGATTATACTCCTAATCTTGGATTAAATGAAAATTGATATAATGAAATCAAACGATCGCCCAAACGTTGAATTGGCTTCTCTACTCTAATTACGGAAGCAGCCCCAAGTTTTTACGCAAATCTCAAAACTGCTTTTTCACACGAAAGTGCGATCGCCCCCTCAACCCTAATTACGAAACCACCTCAAACTTTTTACGCAAATCTCAAAACTTTTTTTCCCAAACCCTCAAATGTAAAGTTTTGTAACAATCTCCCCACAAATGCGTAAAAAATTGCGACTCTACCGAAAAACAACATAGAAATGCCCCAAGACTGCACAAAAATCCCAGAGGAGTGAGGAGATTGAGATGGAGGACGAAATTGATTTACAACTCAAACAGCTAGCCGTCGAAGCTCAACAGCACCCAGCCCTTAGCCTTGAGCGACAGAAAGCATTAACCAAACTGAGAAACGCAATTTGGCTATCGGGCAAGCTTGCTTATCCCCAAAAAAGGTCATGGTCTCCTAATATTTACGAAGACCTTTATAACGAAGCACTTCTAAAAACAATTGAGTATATTTGTCTAAAAATTGACAAATACGATCCAGAAAGACCACTGATGGCCCCGGTCAATCACATATTGAAGTTGAGATTCAAAGATGCTGTTAAGCGATATATGAAAGAAAAAAATAGAACACGCGAACTACCTTCCTTAAACGACCTAGATAATTACCAGTCACCACAATCACCATTGTCCGAAGAGGCTACAATGCTGCGTGAATTGATCGAAGAAGATCCAGATGGCCATTTTAGAAGAGTGTCACTTAGATGTCGCCCGGATATTTCTTGGCAAGTTATAGCTTTAGCTAAATTGGATGGTGAAACATTGGATAGTATGTCTCAAAGGTTTGGAGTTTCTATTTCAGGTATTGACAGTTTTTTTAATCGAAACCTGCGGAGATTTGGTGATGATTTTCGTAATAAATTACAGTAGCAATTAAGCGACAACCACAGAAACTAATGATGAGTAAAATGATCGAACCAATAACTTTCACCGTACCGCTATCCTTTGAAGCCCATGACATCGCTCAACAGTGCGCTCAAAAATCCCTGCCGACAAAATTCAAACAAGTTTATCTCAATACCCTAGCAGTGTATGCAGTAGATTCTTACCTACGCTGCATGGGATTTGAAACTAACTTGGCTCATAGCGAAAGTCGCGATTCACTCATGCTCAAATTTGTAGATGTCGCCGATTTAGATATCGTCGGCGTTGGCAAAATTGAATGTCGTCCCGTATTGCCCGATTCCCAAACTTGTAACATTCCCTCCGATGCTTGGGAAAATCGCATCGGTTACGTTGCTGTACAATTAAATCAATCTTTGAAAGAAGCAACGCTACTAGGATTTACTAAAACTTCTGCAATGAGAGAAGTACCGCTCACTCAACTGCAATCCCTAGAATATTTTCTTGCCTACATGAATCGAATTCAACAACTGAAACCAGTTAATTTAATGAACTGGTTTGAGGATGTTTTTGATGCGGGATGGCAAGTAATTGATGAGCTATTAAATCCCGAACAACTGGAGTGGCATTTTAGAAGTACGAACGCATTACCTATCGAGAGAGGTTATAAAATTGATTTGGGAATGCAGCTAGCACAACAGTCTGTAACACTTGCAGTCATGCTGGCACCAGAACCAGGTTCCGAAGTGGATATCCAAGTGCAAGTGTATCCGATGGGAAATCAAACTTGTTTGCCAGAAGGGTTAAAATTGATAGTGATGGATGAGTCAGAAGAGGTAGTTCTTGAGGCAACATCCAGAGATGATGACAACTTTATTCAGTTGGAATTTAGTTCTGAATTAAGAGAATTATTTGGCGTTACTGTGGCACTCGGAGGAGCTAGCGTGACGAAACATTTTCATTGGTAATCTGCCACGCATTTGTCATTCCCAGCTAGCACCTGGGAACGAAAGCAACAACTCAAGTATTGACTGCTAACCTATTGAAAATTTCACTTGGATTTTATGTCATCATTAACCTTTCAAAACTTGCGCGGTCAAAATCTCCAAGGTCGTTCTTTCAAAGGTCAAGATCTGACTAATACTGATTTCTCTTATGCAGATATCCGAGGTGCAGATTTTAGCGGAGCAACTCTCGATGGTGCTAACTTCAGTCACGCTCGCTGCGGATTAACAGTGCGATCGCAAATCAAAATATTCATAATTGTAGCACTGATATCAGCAATGTCAGGAACGGCTGCTGTAACTGCTATCAGTCAGACATTCAGATCTCTATTTGCCAAAAATATTGGGTACTCCAGTTTGATTGTAACAGCAATCATCTTATTACTGAATACTGTTCTTTTGGCTCTCACGATTCGCCAAGGAATACAAAAAGCTTTGGGGTCTTTAGCTATGGCGGCTGCAATCTTTGTACCTTGCATTGCTGTTTTAAGTGCGATCTCGAACGATAAACACCCGATACTGGCTTGGCTGAGAGGTTTTAGACCTGGGAGCTTAACTGGGGCGTTGGCTGGTGAACCGAATACCAACGATATTCCGTTTTTAATTGTAAGTTTGATCGGGGCTGTGGCTGCGACTACGATCGCAGTTGTAACTTTGCCTTTAGCTGTGGCTTTGGCTGAGGTTGTATTGGGCAGAATAGTGGCAGTTTTAGCTGTATTTGAAGCTCTGGCAATAAGTGCGATCGCCACCGGAATTATTATCAATAATTCAACCCGGTATTTAAAAGCATCTGTGTTAATTAATACTAGATTAGCTGACAACACGAACAATAAATGTTATGATTTTTTAGACCAATGTGTCGCAAATTTTTCCAATCCACCTATAGTTATTGCGATTATCATTATAGCGGTAATTTTAGCTGTAGCTTTGGTCTCATTGGGAACTTATATTGGCAACAGAGTTTTAGCTGAAGATGATAAATATGCCGTAATTCACCAATTAGCTAATGCGATTGCAGCGGCAGGCGGTACCAGCTTTCGGGGTGCTAATTTAGCCAATATTAATTTTAGTTACGCTCTTCTCAAAAACACTGATTTTAGATCTGCTAATATTTATCGTGCAATGTGGCACAAAAGCTCAAGAATTGAGTGGGCAAGAGTCGGCGAGACAATATTAATTGATCCCGCAGTTCGAGATTTGCTAGTGACCGGCAACGGCTATAATAAATCATATCAAGGCATGGATTTGAAAGGAGCAAACTTGATAGGTGTAGACCTCGGCTACGCCAAACTTCAAACAGCAGACCTCAGTCAAGCGACTTTGGAAGCTGCTAATTTAGAGTATGCAATTTTTAGTCAAGTTCAGGCGATCGGCACTGATTTCAGTAATGCGAGAATGACTGGTGCTTGCGGTTTAGGAACCTGGAATATTGACAGCACTACGAAACTAGAATGGGTAGATTGTCGGTGGGTTTACTTGCTAGAAGAACCGAAACCTGGCACTGACGATCGCGAACGCCGTCCCCACAGTGAAAAATCTCAATTTGAGATCGGAGAATTTACCAGTTTTTTTCAAGAGGTAGTCAATACAGTTGACTTAATTTTCCGTAACGGTGTTGATTGGAAAGCCTTCTACCAATCTTTCCAAAAAGTTCAGGACGATCTCAAAGGTACAGAACTAAAAATTCAGAGTATTGAAAATAAAGGCAATGGCGTTGTTGTCATCAAGGTTAGCGTACCTCCTGACACAGACAAAGAGAAGATTGAGACTGATTTCAATGGTTTCTACCAAAAAATGCTAGAATTAGCAAGAGTAAAAAATCCAATAATTCAAGAGTTCCCAGAACAGCAAAGATACTTGCTATCAGTAGTAGAGAAGATAGTAAAACCACTTTCAGAACAGGTAGTTGTCTTAAACTTAGATCGTGGTGACTTGAACCAAGGCTTTGCCGTCAGCGCTGATATTTACTGTGACGGACACCGTTTGCCAATCCAAATAGAAGGCAATTTGCCACCACAAGCCAAAATTTTAAAACGCTATCAACAGTGGGAAGAAATGTATAACATTAAAAACCAGAACAGCCGGATCAAAGGCAAAGAAGGTCAAGTCACTAACTTTTCTATAAAGAAGCTAACAACGTTAGCTGAGGATGTGGAAGCGGAAGTAAATAATTGGCTGAATTCAGCACCGTTTAACCCGATCGAGCAAAAATTGCACGACAATTTAAACTTTGATGATGAGGTGCGGGTGATTGTGCAAACTGAAGATGCCTTCCTGCGAAAACTTCCCTGGCATCGGTGGAAGTTTTTTGAAGTTTATTGCCAACAAGCAGAAGTCGCTTTAAGTCGCACAGTATCTAATAGGGTAAAGAAATTAGTCCTACCAAGAAGTAAAGTGAGAATCTTAGCAATTTTGGGTGACGATACAGGAATTAATATCGATGAAGACAAACAGGTGTTAGAGAATTTGTCAGACACAGAAATCATGTTTTTGCTCAAACCAACTCGCGAGGAATGTGAGGAATGTCTCAGAGATAAAATAGGCTGGGACATTCTCTGTTTTTCCGGTCACAGTTACAGCGAAGTAGATGGCAGCACTGGGGCAATTTATATTAATAAAACAGATAAGTTAACTGTCGAAGAACTCAGAATTTCCTTGAAAATAGCCATTGAACGTGGTTTGGAGATAGCAATTTTTAATTCTTGCGATGGCTTGGGATTGGGGAAACAGTTAGCTGATTTAGATATCCCTCAAATTATCGTGATGCGGGAACCTGTGCTAGATGCGATCGCCCAGGAGTTTTTGAGGCATTTTCTGAAAGCTTTTGCTGGTGGCGATTCTTTGTATGTTTCTGTGCGATCGGCGCGAGAAAAGTTGAAACAAAAATGGGATAAGCAATTTCCCGGTGCTAGTTGGTTGCCTGCTATTTGCCAGAATCAATCTGAGTATCCCAAGAAATGGGGAGATTTTCAAGGGAATTGTTAGCGGTATATTGAGTAAATTTAGTTTTTGTTTGAGGTGTTAATTATGTCGGCATTTGTCTGCAATTTTGTGCAACATATCCACACATCGCTTTTAAAACTCCGTTTTGCAGGCGAGGGCAAGTCACTTCTACAAAGGCAAAGAATATACTTAAATACCGGATTGTATATCAGTTACCAGAAGTGCGATTCCCTGCGGTACAAGCTATGCATGGGTGCAGGATGTACCAACGCTTCCCAGGGCTTCACTTTAATTGAGTTGCTGGTTGTCATTTTTATTATTGGGATTTTATCTGCGATCGCCCTCCCTACCTTCTTCAGGTTAATCGGTAAAGCTAAAGAAAGTGAAGCCACACAATATATTAGCTATTTGAACAAACACCAAACGGCGCAATATTACGAAGCAACGGGATTTACCAACTCTTTCGGATCGCTTTCATTTTCCCAAGATCCAACAGCAACTTCTGCTGCTGCTATTTTGAAAGGTTTTGGCTTTTCTGTGCGAGAAAGCAAGAATTATTTGTATGGTATCAAAGTTGCGACTCACAATGGCTATCCAATTGCAGCTCAAGTAGCTGTGTCTAAAAATTTAGGTGTGCGATCTTATTTTGAAATTATCTACGCCCACGATAATAATATCTTAGTTCCGTGCGGCCCGGTTGCTGTTGATTTGAGTTTGGCTTCTCCGGTGCTTAAACAAGTACAGATGGTGACACAATTTCTAGCCACTCCTGAGATTTAT
The DNA here is from genome assembly GCF_020738205.1 of Microcoleus sp. PH2017_24_DOB_U_A. Taxonomy (NCBI): domain Bacteria; kingdom Bacillati; phylum Cyanobacteriota; class Cyanophyceae; order Oscillatoriales; family Microcoleaceae; genus Microcoleus; species Microcoleus sp. PH2017_24_DOB_U_A. Next base: position 36,909 of record NZ_JAEQCT010000051.1, on the reverse strand, counting down.
TGTCCTTATCCTAGTTTCATAAAATAGTGCTAGATTTAGTAAATGTAGTTTTTGTTAGCTAGTACCCAAATAATGTAACAGTATGTAAACAGGCTTAAGTCAGCCAGTAGAAAGCATTTGGACACTTTACAATCGTTTACATAGTTGTGTTTTAAAGCGCCGACTTACTTAAGTCGTAGGTTGCGTCAGTCGGGGTTTTTTCGATTATCATCAAGTAGATGCAATAGAGCTCTTGCAAAAATACAAAGCACCCCACCCCAACCCTCCCCTTGGTAAGGGGAGGGGGTAAGATTATTCTTGTTTCCCCCTCCGGGAGGGGGGACTTGCGGGGGGTAAATTTGACGAGAGCAAGAGTTCTAATCTGAGGCACCCTACTTTAATCAATCAAACATGAAAAATCTCGAACAATTAAGCGAAATTGCCCAGGCCGCCGCTTGGGGTGCCGCAGATATTTTACAATCCTATTATCGCCCTGATGCTAATACTCCCAACCTGGACATTCAAGAACAAAAAGACGGCCCAGTTACCGCCGCTGATGTCGCTGTCAATTCTTACATTCTCGATGAATTGCAGTCGGTTTTAGGGAATGCAGAATTTGGCTACCTGAGCGAAGAAACTTACAAATCTTATTTAGAAAGTTGTGGCAAAGTTCCTTTATCTCAATCTTGGGTTTGGATTATTGACCCTTTGGATGGAACGCGCGATTTTATTGACAAGACTGGTGAATTTGCGGTTCATATTGCTTTAGCTTTTGAGGGAAAACCGATATTAGCGGTTGTGGCTTGGCCGTCCAAGCAAAAGATTTATTATGCCATCCGCGATGCTGGTGCTTTTGGGGAAAGTCGCGGGGGTTGTGCGGTGAAATTGCAGGTTTCTGCGCGAAATATAGTGGCAGATTTATCTATAGTAACCAGTCGCAGTCACAGGGACGATCGGCTAAATCGACTATTGCACAAATTTCCCTGCCAAAATCAACTGGCTGTGGGTAGCATCGGCTGCAAGATTGCGACGATTGTCGAACAAAAAGCTGATGTTTATATTGCTCTTTCGGGGAAGTCGGCGCCGAAGGATTGGGATTTGGCGGCGCCGGAATTGATTTTGACGGAGGCGGGCGGGCGATTTACTCGTTTTGATGGTTCTGCTTTGCAATATAACCGGGGAGATGTCAGTCAGTGGGGGGGGTTGTTGGCGAGTAACGGTTGCTGTCACGATGCTTTGTGCAGGGATGCTGAGGGGATTTTGGCTGAGATTGATTCGGGTTTGCGGTAATCAGGTTGGTTTGTAGTGAGGAATGGGAGTCCTCTGATTTTATGCGGACTGAAGTCCTCACTACGAACCTGTTTTTTCATTGCACCTCACCTTACTTAGCCTAATTTATGTATCAATTACCACGTTTAAATCCTCTGTACAATGGCACTTACATTTGAAAAATATTTGTGGTAAGCGCAACTCGCATTCATCGCAGTAATTGTACTTAAGTATTTTCTCGCTCTTTATCGGTAGTTTAATTAACCAGATCTTTTTAAAGAAAACTTTATATAGCTCGGATAAAAAAACTGTTATGGTAGCTACAACAGATGAGAAATAACCGAATTTTTACGCAGAAATCCCGTGTCTGTGTAAATCAAAATTGATAGACAGTTTCGCACGCAAGTTACGAAACAGGGGAATTGTTGTCTTTTTTTAACCCCAAATAGGTGTATTATGTCAAATTTAAATTTTCCAGTTTCTGTAAGGGCGATCGCCTTTATCGACACAAGAGTACAAGATTATCAAAGTTTGGTGGCTGGGGTAACACCGGGTACGGAAGTTGTGGTGTTAGATGGGAACGAGGATGCGATCGCACAAATTACTCAAATCTTAGCCCTTCGTACCAATATTGACAGCATTCACATCGTTTCTCACGGTGCTCCAGGTAGCCTGCAAGTGGGCGATGGTAGCTTGAATGCAGATAATTTGGAAGCTTATTCGGAACAATTGCAGCAGTGGCGGAGTGCTTTTACAGACAGTGCGGATATTCTGATTTACGGTTGCAATGTGGCATCTGGGCCTCGCGTTTGTCCGAAAGTCCGCCGGGGATTTAAATCCCCGTCTCATAGCGAAAGTCGGTTGAAACCGACTGGGAATAATTCATTTATTCAGTCATCTTTAGATGACTTGCGCTATGAGACGGGGAATTCATTCCCCGGCGGTACCGGGGAACAAGCGAGAGATTTAGATGTAGATTTAGAAATAGATGGTTTCGCATTCATCCAGCGCATCGCCCAACTCACAAATACCAATGTTGCAGCTTCCAAAAACCTCACGGGAAGCGCGGCAAAAGGCGGCGACTGGGAACTCGAAGCAACAACCGGAGAAATTAACACACCGCTGGTATTTCGGGAAGATGCGATCGCAAATTACAGTCATATCCTATCCAGTTTTGGTAATGCGACTAATTTTCCAATGACATCAGATCCGTTTGTTCCTTCAGTAGATTATAACGGTGACGGTATCTTCGACTTAGTAGTAGGTGGCGGAGTTTTCTTAGCCAATGGAAATGGCAGTTTTAAACAGCCCATCAGCTTTAGCGGAGGCCCGTCAAGACTTGGCAACTTTAATGCCGACACAATATTAGACTTAGCAACAGCAAATCCAGTCTTTTCTGGCACTGTCTCAATTAGGCAGGGAAACGGCACTGGTGGCTTTGGTGCGCCCATAAACTCAAATGTAGGGAACACTCCCCTATCTATTGCTATTGGTAACTTTAATGCCGACACCTTCCCCGATTTGGCTGTGGTAAATGGTAACCCTCAAGGTGGTGGAAGCGTCTCAATTTTGTTAGGGAATGGCACTGGTGGCTTTGCCCCTGCCACCAGCTTCGGTGTCGGAGGAATTCCCGCTTCAGTTGCTGTGGGAAACTTTAACGCCGATAACTTTCTTGACTTAGCAGTCGGGAACAGTCTTTCTAATAATGTCTCAATTCTCTTAGGAAATGGCACTGGCGGTTTTAGTAGCGCCACTAACTTTAGTACGGGGCAATTTCCCAATTCCATTATTGTGGCCGACTTTAACGTAGATGGCAACCTCGATATAGCAACAGCCAACAACGGTTCTAACAACGTCTCAATTCTCTTAGGGAATGGCACTGGAGGTTTTAGTACCACCACTAATTTCACAGCCGGAACAAAGTCCAATTCCGTCACAGCGGCAGATTTAAACGGCGACGGCAAACTCGATTTAGCCGTATCGAACTCTGGCGCTACCAACCTATCAATTTTACTGGGAAATGGCACTGGAGGATTTAGTTCGCCGATCGACTTTGCATTGATAGGGCAAAACCCTGGGAGGGTAACAGTAAACGATTTTAACAACGATTCCCTACCCGACTTGGCAGTAATGGTAACAAACGGAGGTTCTAACAATGTTTCAATCCTGCTAAATACACCAAACACAGTTAATTTCGGTGCGGCAACTTACAGCGGTACAGAAGGAACAACAGACACAGTAGTTAATATTCCCGTCACCATCAGTGGCGGCACTCCCTTGGGCGATGTAACTGTACCAATTGCGATCGACCCCAGCAGCACAGCAACCCAAAATTCAGACTACACTATCGCCCCGACATCGATTACATTCCCCGCAGGTGCAACAGGTGCGGCACTCACCAAGAATATTGCACTTACGATCAAACCCGACAACATCGCAGAAAACGCCGAAACCGCAATTCTCAACTTTGGCACAATCACCGGAGGCGTTGCGGGTACAACCAAACAAACCACACTAACTATTGCAGCTAACGGTACTGTTTCCTATGCGGTTGCTGCGGGTATTGCGAGCATTCCCGAAGGCGATAGCGGCACAAAACCTCTGACTTTCACTGTGACTCGCAGCGGTAGCACTGGCGGGGCAAGTAGCGTCAATTATACGATCGCCGGAACTGCTACCAACGTCAGCGACTACAACAATATCGGTGGCACTTCTGCTCCAACGGGTATCGCAGGCACGATTAATTTTACAGCCGGTGAAACATCAAAAACGATTACTCTCGATGTGTTAGGCGACACCATCGTTGAACCCGACGAAACAATTATCGTCACCCTATCAAATCCCGCCGGCGCGGGCGTAACACCAACAATTACCACTGCTACCGCCACCACAACGATCGCCAATGATGACAAAGTTGGCGTTACTGTTAATCCAATTACCGGATTAACTACGACTGAACTCGGCGGTAAAGCTACTTTCACAGTCAAACTCAATTCTCAACCGAGTGCTAACGTTACTTTCGCCCTAAGCAGTTCCAATGTTGCTGAAGGAACTGTTTCGACTAATAGCTTAACGTTCACTCCCGCTAACTACAATCAACCGCAAACAGTAACGGTGACTGGTGTTGACGATTTGGTAGATGTAGCTGATGGAGATGTAGTTTATAAAATTGTCACGGCTGCTGCTGTGAGCACCGATCCTAATTACAATAACCTCAAACCCGATGATGTCACCGTCACCAATAGTGACAATGAAACTCCGGGAATTACGGTGAATCCTACGGCGGGATTAACTACTAATGAAACTGGCTTAGCAGCTAACTTTAATGTGGCGTTGAATACTAAACCAACTGCTAATGTGACTATCGGCTTGAGTAGTTCCAATATTGCGGAAGGAACTGTTTCGACTCCTAGTTTGACTTTCACTGCGGCTAACTGGAATACACCGCAACCGGTGACAGTAACTGGGGTTGATGACAATATTGCTGATGGCGATGTTGAATACAAAGTTGTGACGGCGGCTGCTGTTAGTACAGATGCGAATTATAACAACAAAGATGTTGCCGATGTCAGTCTGATCAACAAAGATAACAATACAGTAGGTGTAACTATTTCACCCACGAATACAACTGCTACTGAAGGCGGTGCTACAGGGACGTACAGCGTTAAGTTAAAATCCCAGCCGATCGCCCCTGTCACTCTCACTCTCACCACAGGTAGTCAGATTGAGCCGATCGCGCCTATCACTTTCACATCCGTTAATTGGAATGTATCTCAACCAGTTACGGTGAAAGCTGTTGATGATGCGATCGTGGAAGGGGCGCACAGCGGGAATATCACTCACAGTGTGACTAGCGGTGATGTTAAGTATAACGGGATTGTGGTTGGTGGGGTGGTTGTGGCGATTACGGATAAGGATGTAGCGCCGACGCCAACACCAACACCAACACCAGAGCCAACTCCGACACCGACGACATCAGTCACTCCGACACCGACGCCAACAACATCAGTCACTCCGACTCCGACACCGACGACATCAGTCACTCCGACGCCGACGACATCAGTCACTCCGACGCCAACGCCGCCGACATCAGTCACTCCGACTCCGACGCCGACGACATCAGTTACTCCGACTCCGACACCAACAACATCAGTCACTCCGACTCCGACACCGACGACATCAGTCACTCCGACTCCGACACCGATACCAAGGCCAAACATATTTAGGAGGCCCGGAATACCGAGTTCTAACGATCGGATTGCTAGTCCTAACGATCCCACGATAAGTTTTTCCCAAGCTACTTACAAATTAACTGAAATTCCTCCAGGAGTCTTTCAGAGACAAATTACTCTCACTCGCACTGGAAATTTAGACAAACTTTCCACGGTTTACATACAACCTGTTACCGGTGGCTCAGCTACTGTGGACAAAGATTGGGAATTTGTCAATTACTCTGGTCAACTTACCTTTAACCCAGGTGAAGATACCACAAGTTTCACAATTAATATCTTATCGGACAATTTAGTTGAGGAAACAGAAGAAATCGCGTTTCGGATCGATCGTGCCGACAATGCGAATATTGGCACTCAAAGTTCTACCATCGTGCAAATTACGGATATTCCACTTTTCACCAATACGAACGCTCCGATATCTGCTTTGGATTCAGGTATTTGGGGAGACTACAACAATGACGGCAAACTGGATATTCTTGGTGGCTCTGTAATTCAAACCAACAATTACGGCCCATTGACCACAGTTCCCCGAATCTACGACAACATCGGTCAAGGCTTTAGCGAAGCTAATCGAAGAGACTTACCAGGCCAGGTTCCAACCTGGGGAGATTACAACAATGATGGGTGGCTGGATGCTGCACTGCTTGGGCAGGATGGTTTCGATTCCAGCCAAAACATCTATAGTGGTGAGAGTTCTGGCTTTTCCTTTGAGACAAGTTTACCTGGGAATCCCCCATACCCATATAGATCTCGGTCAAGTTGGGGAGATTACAACAACGACGGGCGTCCGGATTTCTTGCTCAGTACGGAAAATATTAGAGCTTCTGAGTTTGGGGACTTGAGCACCACGCTCTACCGCAACACAGGCAAGAACGGCCAAGAACGCTTTAAAGACAGCAAAGCACGTCTTAATACACAAGATCCCAATTTTGTAGGTGTCGGACAACTATTTGTTACTGGGAGTGAAAACAAAATAGTTGCTCCTACTGATTCTGGAGTTTGGGCAGATTTCGACAACGATGGCAAACTCGATATCCTTGTCGAGGTAAAGGAAATCCGAAAGAACGATAACTCAAGGTACTTGGCAAAACTTTACCGCAACTTGGGCGATGGCGTTTTTGAAGACACTGGCGTAGAGTTGCCTGGTTCTAATGGTGACGCTGCTGATATGGCATGGGGAGATTACAACAACGACGGTCAACTGGATATTTTGCTCACAAGTCGCGATAGTTTTTTCCAGCCGTCTTTTACCAAAGTCTATCGAAACAGCACTCGTGAGAATAATGGGTCTGCCAAGTTTGAAGACATCGGCGCACAGATACCTTATTTAAATCGCGCTGCTTGGGGAGATTACGATAATGACGGGCTTCTGGATATCCTAGGTACTGGTGTCGATCGACAAAATGGCGAAAATTCAGCAACAATCGTCGCCAAAGTCTATCAAAACAAAGGCAATTTTTCTAACCCAAACAGCTTTACTGGCCCAAACAGTTTTATCGACAGTGGCGCACTAATCGACAGTGGCGCAAAGCAACAGCTTGATCGTGGTAACTATTCCCAGGCTGTTTGGGGAGACTACGACAACGATCGTAAATTAGATATCCTATTCACAGGCAATGCACCAAACAATGATTCATTCTATGAAGGACTGAACAAAAACGACTTCTTTACCAAAGTCTTCCGCAACAACACATCTAAAGCCAACACTCCCCCCACAGCACCCACAGGGCTATCAAATTTACCTTCTGGCCGAAATGTGACTCTTAAGTGGAATAAAGCAACTGATGCTGAGACTCGTGCTGATGGTTTAAGCTACAACCTACGAGTTGGCACGACACCAGGAGGTCAAGATATTCTTTCCCCGATGTCGTATCTTGCCGATGGAACTCGTCAACTGGTGGGGTTGGGGAATGTTAGTCAAAACACCCAGTGGCAACTCAAAGACTTGTCTCCAGATAAGACATATTACTGGAGCGTACAGGCAATTGATACTGCTTGGGCTGGTTCACAGTTTGCTACAGAAAGGAGTTTTACAGCCAGCAATCTTCCTCCAGAACAGAAAATTCGTTTAAGTGGGAGGTACAGTGAGTTTAACCAAGCCATCAAAGATGTATACACTGACCCCGATGGCGACTTAATTTCCTATCGGTTAACTCTACTTGATGGCAGTCCTTTAGAACTGAGTAATAACTCAAACATCAATTGGCTCGGACTTCAATTTAACCCCCCGACAAACGAGATCCGGTTCATCGGAACTCCCCCAATTGGTGCACAACCTTTTCAGGTAAAGTTAATAGCTACAGACTCTTACGGTGCCAGTAGCGAACAGACTTTCAAGGTGACAACAAAAGACGGTCGCTGGGTTATTGACGGCTACATCTCCGGCGCAACTGTCTTCCTAGATGCCAACAAAAACGGCATCAAAGACACCAACGAACCATCCACAATTACCGATACAGGCGGCAAATTCGATCTCAACATCCCCTTCGAGATATTCGACACGAACAAAAACGGAGAAATCGACCCATCAGAAGGCAATTTAGTTGCGATCGGAGGCACTGACACCGCCACCGGATTACCCCTAGAAACACCAGTCACCGCACCACCAGATTCCACAGTTGTCACACTCCTAACTAGCTTAGTCGCCGACTTAATCGACAAGGGAATTGCACCCGAAGCCGCCCAATCTTTAGTCAAAGCCGCCCTTTCCCTCCCCGCTGAAGTTGACCTGACTAGCTTAGATCCAATCCTAGCTACCAACAACAACCAGCCTGGGGGAGTCCAAGTCTTAGCAGCAATGGTGAAAGTCCAAAACACCATCACTCAAACAGTCGCTTTGATTGACGGTGCATCCAGTGCAGCCGATCGCGATCTTGTCAAAGCTGTTGTCAGTTCAATGGGCGATAAAATTCAAGGCGGTGCTATCTTAAACCTCAGCAATCCAGCCGCCTTAGAACCAATAATTCTGCAATCCGCTGCTAAAATCCAGCAGATTGACCCCAGTTTCAACATTCAAAAAGTCACCTCTATTACCTCGCAAGCTGCGACAGTAATGGCAACAGCAAATCAGCGCATTGATACCGCCGTCACCAACCCAACAGCAACATCAATTCCCCAAGCCGTTGCCCGCGTCCAACAAGTATCCTTGGGCGCAACTACTCAAGACTTCAAAGCAGTTGGTGCCGGAAGCAAGCCAATTTCCCAGTTAGTTACTGACAATACTGGTGCTGCTTTAGATAGCAAAATTCAAGCAGTAACATTGCCTGCTGGGATTGCAACTCCTATAGTCACCGGCGACGCCGATTTGGGCAGCAATTCTGGTCAAATCAACGGCACAAATGGCGATGACATCCTCACTGGCACTACCGGAAATGATGCAATCAACGGCCGACGAGGCAACGATTCCCTAGACGGAGGCCTTGGAGATGACACTCTTTACGGCGGCAAAGGTAGCGATACTTTGCTCGGCGCTAGCGGTAATGATGTCTTGTTTGGCGGCCGCGGTGCTGATATCTTAAACGGCGATGATGGTAATGATATCTTGTTTGGCGGCAAGGGAGATGATTTGCTGACGGGCGGCTTAGGAAATGATACTTTGACTGGAGGAAAGGGAGTCGATAAATTCCTAATCTCCACCAATTCTGGGACTGATACTATTACCGATTTTGAATTTGGTAAAGACTTCTTAGTATTGGGTAACGGGCTGAATTCTTCACAATTGGCGATTAGTCAAGATAGCGGTGTAACATTAATTCGGTTTGCCCAAACTGGAGAGATTTTAGCTTCTATCAGCGGAGTTTCTGCTGGGAGTATTACCGCAGGGAGTTTCGGATTGATTTAACAAAAATCGGCGGTTAAAACCGCCTATATACAAACAAAACCCCCGGAGGCGGGTTGAAAAAGACCGGGCGAATGGAATTCGCGTCTATACAGACAAAACCTGCCTCCGCAGGTTGAAGAATAGGCGGTTAAAATTGCGTTTTTTCTTCAGTCCGCGGAGGCGGACATTGTTTGTATAGTCGCGGTTTCAACCGCCGGATTTTGTCTGTGCAGACGCGGTTTCAACCGCCGGATTTTGTCTGTGCAGATGCGGTTTCAACCGCCGATTTTTCTAACATATCAAATCAACAGCGCTGATATCGCATACCCGGCAATTGCGAAACTAATCCCAACAATTCCAACTGCAAAAGAATACCAGAAACCGTCCCCGCAGCCAATCCCGCAGCCTCCACAATTGTATCAAGAGAATTCGGCCCCGAACCCAGAGCTTTTAACACCACAGCCAACTCCCCATCCAATAGCGGCTCTGGCTTTTCAGGGGTTGGATTTGCCGGAAACAAGGACAACTGCTGCGCGCTATCCAATTTTGGCATAGCTCCGAGCATTTCTAGCAATCGGTCTTCGCTTAAAAGTCGATCGCTATTGGGGAGAATCGGATGAGCACCTTTACTCAGCAACTCCAAACATCCAAACGATCGCTCATCATCCAACCTTCCCGTCAAAACATACACATCCCGACAAAACTCATTCGCTTGATAAGCAGTAATTAACGCCCCCGACTTCTGCGGAGCTTCTATCACAATAGTAGCGCGGCTCAAGCCAGCAATTATCCGATTTCGGCGCGGAAAATTAGTTTTATTCGGTTGAGTCCCCGCCGGATATTCGCTGATTGCCAATCCCTGCTGTAACAGGCGATCGCACAACCGCTCATTTGGCTTAGGATAAACGATATCAACCCCAGTACCAAAAACAGCCAAAGTCCGACCTCCCGTCTCCAAACAGCTTGTATGAGCCTCCGTATCAATACCTGCGGCAAATCCCGAAACAACAGTAAAACCATTTTTAGCCAAAGCCACACTAATTTTACGAGTCCAGCGGCGGCCGTATTCCGAAGGACTGCGAGTGCCAACAATTGCCACCGTCGGCGTAATTCCTTGATTCTCTTTGATATCGACTAAACCGCGATAATACAGCACCGGCGGCGGGCTGGGAATTTCCAATAATAAGCTGGGATAATCCCGATCTGCGGGTGTCCAGAAACAGGGATTGTTAATAAGATGTTTCTCAATAAATTCTTCAGGATTGAGTTTAGATCGTTCTTGTACAGTGGTATCAATTACCTGCTTGCCAAACCCTTCTACTCGCATTAAATCTACTGGTTTCGCCATCCAAGCTTCTGCCAAAGTATTAAAATGTTGGTGCAATCTTTGCAACAAAATCGGCCCTATACCATTAATCTGTGACCATGCTAACCAGTAAGCGCGTTCTTCTAGCAACGACTTGCCCTCAATTTATCTGAAAATAATTTTATCATTTTTGGTATAAACAGCACTATCCATTGCTGTCAACTTAAAAAAGGTACGTTGTTGGGCTTTAGCCCTCTTTAGATTTATAGACAAAGAGGGCTGAAGCCCAACAACGTACCTAAGCTTTCCAATTGACAAAACGGGCATAAATATAAGCAATGATTTCCCCAGTCACAGTCCGAAAACCTGCGCTAGATTTCCACCATTCTTGTGAGTTATAATCTTCCGATTCCGCAGCTATAATCCCGACTTTAATTTCAGGATTCAACACTTCTTTGAAAACCATCCAACTGCGGCGGGCATGAGTGCCAATAGAATAAAGATTGATTGAGTCCACTTTTAGGGCAGAAGTAGCTAGCCAATCTCGAAGTGCGATCGCAGAAGCAGCAGTGCGGTGTTTCACAACACTCGGTGCGGGTACAGCTACCACTTTGTTCTTATCAAATCCTAGCGCAATACAAGTCGCGGCGGTCAGTTCAGCATAATTTTTATATTGGGCGAGATAGTGGCCCTTACTTACCGGAAGCCCGGTTGTCACCAATTTCCGGTATCCGCCTTTGTTGAATTCTGCGATCGCACTTTCGACTGCATAATCCGGCAACCAGCCTTCCACAACCACTATATCTGCTTTAATCGGCGCATTTACCGCCAAAAATGGATGAATATTTGTGATAATTAAGACCATTGTAATGATTAAACCTGCGATCGCAATTACCCAACCTTCCCAGGTAATTGCCCACATTTCTCGGCGGCGGATCAGACGAATTCTCATTTTATAGCAGAAGGAAGAAGGAAGAAGGAAGAAGGAAGAAGCAACAATACCAATGGTTTCAGGAAGAGGGAAATAGTGAGACAGTGAGAAAGTTATAAAATTGCCTTATGCCCTATTCCCTATGCCCTATGCCCTATTCCCTATTCCCCATTCCCAAATTATTTGTGTTTGAGATACTCAAAAACGCTCTTATCGCCGATATCCTGGGGGATAGGTTGAAAAAACTTGCGGACAGCAAAAATGATGAACAATATCGCCCAAAGTCCCAGCAGCAACTGTTCATTTTCCGGTGTCAAGAAGCCAAAAATATGTCCTAAAAGTAATAGCGGAACTCCCGGAGTCAAAAACTTAGTTTCTAGGCGGTTAAAGCAGAAAGCTTCTTTAAAAAAGATGCCATTCAAGGCAGCAAAAGTAAAGCCAATTCCCCACAAAGTCGCTGGATGTTCGTACACCGCCAAAGCCAAAGGTTCGCTACTTTGTAAAGCGACAAACAGTGCTGCCGCGCCGCCGATCGCCCAAAACATCTGTAACGTGCGATGCAGCGCAATCATGTAAATGTGAATAGTTGCCAAACTAACGCCTAAAGCTATCCAGAAACACGCAAAAACAGGCGTTACAGCTTGAATTGCCATTGGGTTGTCGCCCTGTTGCAACACCAGAGTAGCACCCACCGCCAAACACAGCGCCGCCACCCCCAATCCGGCGCGGTAGATCAACACTCCAGTGCGATCGCTTTCGGTAATCGTAAACTCGCCGAATTGCCCTTGATAGACTGCCGATTCATCAGGCGATTTCAGTAATTGCATCACAGCTTCCTCCTATTTGTCAGACACGAATGTACTTCTACCAAGATATACTTTATTGATAAACCGATACAGCGAGACCGAGCGATGCCCAAATTTAACAAACCTAAAGTTAACCAGCCTAAAGTTAACAAGTCTCAAGTTGACGATCGCCCAAATCAAAGCAAATCCCTTCCTTCAGAATCCGAACTTCCTTTAGTTCAGCTTGATGAAACCATTGTAGCAGGTAGAAGACCGAAACCGCTAAACGACTTGCAGCGCTTGCTTGCTGAATTACCAGAATTAGGAGGCACCTTCAAGCCAGAAATCTTCGCCGATCTCGATGAAAACAACCCATTTAATGGCGGTCAATTTGAAAGTAAGATTAGAAGAATCCTGGGAAACAAAAAAATCAATGCCGATCTTAAAAATACAATCAAATATTTAGACTACCTCAAGCAAAATTTTCAAGTTCCGTGCCATGTTACTGGCATAGAAGAGTTTGAATGGGAAGAAGAGTATCTTATGGGTTTTGGCACTAAAAAAGAATATGCAAGGCTCAAAAAAACTCAACCTTCTTATACTGATAAATTCACAATTCATCGGTTGGAAGATTTTTCTATTCAGGAAGACGGCATATTTGTGGAAGTTCAGCGCGTCGGCGATCGCAAAAAGTTTATGTTGCGTTTAGCAGAGTTAGAATCAGTTGATGATATCCCCCCAAACAATCATTTATTACATGATTATGCCGTGTGGTGGATTAATTATTAAGGAAGAGGGAGATTGGGAGATTGGAAGAGGGGGAAAAATCTTCCTTCTCCCCTCTTCCCTCTTCCCTCTGAAAACTGTCAACTGTCAACTGTCAACTGTCAACTCTTCCTTCTTCCCTCTTCCCTCTGAAAACTGTCAACTGTCAACTGTCAACTGTCAACTGTCAACTCTTCCTTCTTAATTAGATTGAAGTAGCAAAGTGCGATCGCTCGACTTTTGCCAAAGCTTCAACTAAACTGCGAACAGCAGCAATCATCGCCACTTCGCTGTTAAGTTGGCTGACAGCAGAACCGACGCCAACACCCGCAGCGCCAGCGCCAATAGCCAGCGGTGCAGTGACGCTGGAGATGCCCGAAGCGCAGAGTACGGGGACTTGTACGGCGCGGGAAATTTCAAAGGCTGCGGCCAAAGTAGGCGCTGCTTTTTCAATCAATCCCAAAGTTCCGGCGTGAATTGGTTGGGCGCTAGTACCGCCTTCGGTTTGGATGATGTTAGCGCCAGCTTTGACTAATTCGGTTGCTAACTGTACTTGTTTGTCCAGTGTCAAAATGTGGGGAACTGTTACAGAAAGAGTGATGTTCCCAAATAGCGATCGCGTTTGGCGAGTCAACTCCAAAACTTCCTCAGCTTCAAAGCGGCGCCCTACGGCGTAGAAAGCATCAAAGTTGCCAATTTCAATCAAATCAGCGCCAGCTTCTACCGCAGCTACAAACTTTTCTGGTTCCACAGCCGACACACAAATTGGCAAATTTGTCAACTGTTTTGCCATCAATACCAAATCGCGATCGCAAGCAATATCGACAAAGGAAGCGCCACCGAGATCCGCTGCTTTGACAACAGCCGCAACGTTAGCCGCATCAAAATTATTTAAACCGCTGATAATTTTCAGGGCGCGGCCTTGCTCAAATGCGCGCTGCAATTTAGGAGTTACACTCATAGTTAGCCTTCCAACTCAGAAAATTTGTTAGACTCATTTTGACACGAATTAGAACTATTTTTGATTTTTAATTCTTAATTTTTATAGGACTGATACCAATTTTTTATGAGGGTGCATAGAATCTGATCCCCCCTAACCCCCCTGGTGGGAGGGGGGGACAAGAGTTACTCAAAGTCCCCCTTCTTAAGGGGGATTTAGGGGGATCGGGATATGTGCAACGACCCATTAAATTGGTATGACGCACTCCTTGTTTAGAAACCGGGTTTTTTTACGAAAAGACGGATTTTAGACCGCAGATTAGGTAAAAAACCCGGTTTCTGGGTGCCGATGCGTAAGTTTTGTTTTAATTATTTCCCGGCTGTCGAAACTTGTGCACATCTTTGATAACTTGTACCCAGCCGTCAGAGAGAGATTCCAAAATACGATCGCCCTTTTCCTTCGTCGCCACCGTCGCATCGCCCAACACACCGCTATCAGTCAACTCTCGCGTCAGCCAAACAAAAGGCAAGCTACCTTCCATACTCAGCAAACTGTCAGCAGGCAAATCCCTCGGATACTCGCAAACTGCTCGCTCCATTTTCACCTGTTCGGGCAAAATTGACAACATCAAACTCGTTTCGGCATCTCCCGCGTGAATTCCCAATTCTAACTCTTTCGCCGTGAGTAATTGGGCCGCCACATTCGGCACCCGCCAGACAAACAGCGGAAACACTGAAAAATCCTGATATTTCTGATGAATATCCCGCACTGCAATTTCCATTACCTGCGGCTGTCCGCCGTGGGCATTCATCAATACTAATTTCCGAAATCCTGCCCGGTAAATACTGTCAGCAATTTCGCCAATTGCGGCTAAAAGTGTCTGAGCGCCGATCATAGAAGAACGTTTGAGCGTCGCCATCAAAGGCTCGGGCATAGCAAGCTGGGATCTAGACGTGCGAACAAATCGAGTAATTTGGTCGGCGAACCATTTCAGGATTTTCGGCTGCGAACCGACACCGGGCGGCGAAACTACGATCGCAGTGTGGAAAAAGTTCGTGCATCCAGACGACTTAAAACAAGTCTTGCAGGCAGTCAAAACAGCTCGGGAAACGCGATCGCTCTACTCGATCGACTACCGAATCGTGCGCGCAGACACGGCCAAAATCCGCTGGTTGAGCGTGTTAGGGACTCGCGGACAAATAAAATACCAGTCAAAATGGGATAATCGTGATATCCCATTTTGGTAAAGTTTCAGAACGTTGCCATGAGGGCAAATACTGTTTTAACTCATGAGGTAAGACTTTTACGCCTTTCTCATAAGTTGTCTCAATTAAGTTTACAATGGGATTAATTCCTTTCCATGTCATGCTAGATGCCCAGTGTACGGCAGTTTCAACTGAATCTAAAATAGCACCATTCCAATAGTGTTCAAGTGCCGCCCAGCAGCGTTCAATTGAGTTATACTTACTATGATATGGTGGATAGTAAATTAGTCGGATTCTTAAGCCAATTGCCTGAGATAACTCGATGATGCGTTTGATGAATTGTGTGCGATTGCTTCTGATTGCCGGACCACCATCAAGGTCAATCACCAATAAAATCTGTAGTTTCAGCGGACTGTCCCATATAAATCGATAGTTGATCACTTTGAGTGTTAAGAATGCCAAAGGGGACTAATACAGCTTGCCACTCGGTATCATGATCGTCAGCCGATTTCGGTTCGATGGTTCTGGCTTTACCTCCCCGTGACAGGTTGCCAATTTTTACTTTCGCTTTGGTATCAATTGATATTCGCAGAGACTTGACATCTAGATTGGAGGCTTGATTCTCCTTCAATACATTCTCAAAAATCGCATCAGTTTCGGGAATTTTTTTCAAGGGCTTGGTTTTTTGTGTTTTTTTAGGCGATACCCCATTCGATTTAAAATCGCGCCAATTGTCTGACGAGAAGGTAATTGCTCACTGTCGTAGTTCTTCTGACTCACTAATGCCGCTCGTACCGCCATGGCCGTGATCCGGGCATACAAAAATGTCGATTGAAACTTGGGGTCTGCCTGGGACTCTGGATCTACTAAAGAACGAATATCGGCTTCTAAGTTGGGCAGCAAAATTTCACTTTTATGTCGCCCTCGTGCCCGGTAATTATCTACACAAATCAACCCGGTTCGTCGTTCATGTAAGCCTAGTTGAACACTGTCTCGGTTCCACCCCATAAATGTTTCTACTTTGCGGGCCCAACCATTAAAGTAGTCTTCAGCCACTTTTGCCATAAAGTCTCGACGGCGATAGCCTGTCAGTTTTTTTGCCGCATCTTTGAATGTTAATTTCACTGGCTCACTCAAGATCATTTCTAGCATCCCAATTACAGAAGTAACAACCGCTTATGTCAGATTTTTTGTTTCCTACTCTTCTAGGATAACTGGGGTTATATTTAATCGCAAGCCCCTTATATGTTGCTGCGGCAGGTGCGGGCTCTGCCGCCAGAGCAAGGCGGATTGGTTCCCGCGATCGCCCTTACCGCCTATGCTGGAGAAATTGACTACCAGCAAGCCCTGACTGCGGGGTTCCAGCGGCACATTTGTAAGCCTTTAGATCCAGACAAGTTGGTGCAGGCGATGTTGGATGTGTTCGTGGAGCGATCGGGCAAAAACATTTTTTAATTTAAACTATTTTTTGCTGCTAAAAATCTTTATTTAACGAACCGCAAAGGCGCGAAGAACGCGAAGGAAAAAGAAGAAGAAGAAGAAGAAGAAGAAGAAACAAATAAAATAGTTTTGTAGTAATGACTTTAGTCCTCTCTCGGTCTGAGGAGCGAAAATTAAATAATTTACACATATTTGTGGGATGGGCGTCCCGCCCGTCAAGAAAGGACAAGAATCATAAAATTGTAAGTTATTTAATTCTCATTCCTGAGGACTAAAGTCCTCACCACGAACCAATTGATTGCCGATCGTATCCAATAAAAAAACCTCACAGATGGAGGTTTTTTGATGATTGTTGGCGCTATTCGGACAGGTTAAAACATCCTGTCCCTGCATCATGCCCACAGCCCGTTATACCCTAGTATTAGCGGTAATCTGTACGAACTGCTGGATCGCGATCGCCAGTTGTAGTGGTATAGCGGACATTTTCTTCGCGTTTGCGGGGCATTAAACCGAGCAAACCGGATAAGCCGAGCAAGCCCAACCATCCCCAATCAAAATCGCGATCGTTCTCAGCACTGTAGACACCAGAGCGAGGAGTAGTAGTGGTAGTGGTAGTATCTCTGCTGTTAGTACCCGGAGTTGTATTTGTCTGAGCCGAAGCAGGCAAGTTAGCTGGCACAATGGCTAGACCAGCAGCGATAATACCTGCACCGATTGCTTTGGATAAGTCAGAACGTTTCATAATTCAAATGCTCTCTGTTGGCAAAAATCTTTAACTATCATCACTATATCGATCGCCTTTCAAAGTTAAATCCACCTGTAGCAGTAAAGATTGATTAACTCCAGCTATTACTACAGATTGATATCAAATTTTTAGTGGTCATACGAAATTAAACATAGCTCGCAAAGCCCAAAACGTCACTTCGAGGGGTGTATCTCATATCGTTTCCGGCCGCATCGGTATTGTTCAAACAGTCAACCGTCAACCGTCAACCGTCAACCGTCAACCGTCAACCGTCAACCGTCAAAAATCATACAGACAATGTACTGTTGACAAAAAAAGGTAAACTCAGATATTGCACAGACAACAAAAGCTCGATCGACGGAGATTAAAACAAATTGGGAATAGAGCTACGCAGCTACGTATTTCTAGACAACTTGCAGCCACAGCACGCAGCATACATAGGCACTGTCGCCGCCGGATTCTTGCCACTGCCGGGGGATGCGTCGCTGTGGATAGAAATCTCCCCTGGCATCGAAATTAACCGAATTACCGATGTCGCCCTCAAATCAGCCTCCGTGCGCCCTGGAGTGCAGATAGTCGAGCGCCTGTACGGCTTGCTGGAAGTACACTCGGGCCAGCAGGGCGAAACCAGGGCCGCAGGCAAAGCAATTCTAGAATTCATCGGAGTCCGTAGAGAAGAATGTATCAAACCGCGAGTCATTTCCAGTCAAATTATTCGCAACATCGACCCCCACCAAACCCAATTAATCAACCGCAGCAGGCGCGGACAGTTGCTGCTGGCGGGACAAACGCTTTACGTCTTAGAAGTAGAACCGGCCGCCTATGCAGCGCTGGCAGCCAATGAAGCAGAAAAAGGTGCATCTATTAACATCTTAGAAGTTCAGGCTGTCGGTAGTTTCGGACGGCTTTACCTCGGCGGAGCAGAACGAGATATTATAGCAGGTTCCCAGGCAGCAATTGCGGCGGTGGAAAGCGTATCTGGTCGCGAAAATCCAGCAATTTTTGGTCGCAAGGAATAGGGGTTATAGGAGATGCAATTATGGCAAATACACAGCATTTAGCGCTGCTAAAAAAAGGTGCAGTTACTTGGATTGAATGGAGAAATCTCAACCCAAACCTCGAACCGGATCTGAGCGAAGCTAACCTCGCTGAAGCAAATTTTAGAGGTGCGTATCTTGGGCGGTGTAACCTTTTTAAAACAGACTTGTTTAAGGCTAAATTAATTACAGCAAACCTTGCTGAATCTAATCTCAGTTTAGCAAATCTTGCTGGAGCACAACTCCTCGATACTAAATTAGTTAAAGCTAATTTAACGGGAGCAAATCTCCGAGCGGCCGACCTCCGGGGGGCAGATTTGAGCGGGGCTAATTTAATTGGGGCGGACATCAGTGGTGCGATTCTCCAACAAACCGATTTAGGAGATGCGAATTTAATCGGGGCGGCAATGTTTCGAGTTAATGCGATCGGCGCGAACCTCAATCATGCTAATCTCAGTCAAGCCAATCTCAATCAAGCCGAATTGATTGAAGCACATTTTTACGCAGCCAATTTCTCTAAAGCTAACCTCGGGGAAGCTCACTTCACGGGAGCATATCTTTTTAGGGCAAATCTTAGTTTTGCGGACTTGAGTGCTGCCGATTTCCGCTGGACAAACCTCGGTAAAGCTGATTTGAGAGGGGCGAATTTGACAGGGGCAAATCTCAGAGGAGCCAATTTGGCTGGAGCTAATCTCGACGGCGCTCATTTGCAAGGGACAATCATGCCTGACGGCAGCATAGTTTCACAATCAGTAAGTTCGTAGTGAGGACTTCAGTCCTTTCTGTGAGTTTGAGTAAATCAGGACTAAAGTCCTTACTACAAACCAATTTTCTCATCGCTAATCAAGGTTCGTAGTCAGGACTTCAGTCCTTATCTGTGAGTTTGAGTAAATCAGGACTAAAGTCCTTACTACAAACCAATTTTCTCATCAGTAATCAAGGTTCGTAGTGAGGACTTCAGTCCTTATCTGTGAGTTTGAGTAAATCAGGACTAAAGTCCTTACTACAAACCAATTTTCTCATCGCTAATTAATTTCCACGAGCCGGTGATACATTGTACAGTCCTCTAACCGGGCCTGGTACTGCCTCCGACTCTTGCTGCTGCCGCGGTACAAACGGTTCTTGGACTCGGCTCCCAGGAGCGAAACAGCCGCTCGGTTGAGGTGCTACCTGGCAGGCTGCGGGCAAGGCCATAACTGAGGCATCAAAGGGATTGGTGGCATCGGGAACGCGAAGAATAGGGTCGCTGGAAACCTGCCGCTGCATTACTCGTCGGTAGAGGCCGCTGACGCGACTGGCATCGCGCTCGATTTCTTTTTCGGGAAAGGCAACTACGCCGCTGGGGGAACCAATTCCTAGATAGTCGCCCATGTAACCTTGCAAGCTGACGTTGTGATAAAAGTCTCCTGAAGCTTCAAAGAATTGTCGGTTGAAGTTGTCACCAACGGGGCTAAATCGGGCTGTATCTGCTTGAGCAGGTTTGACGGATGCCAGTGCGGCAGAGGCGACAGCGAGAATCAACGCACTGCTGAGGCTTTTTAACTTTTGACTCATAAATTTCAGCTTCTAGATTAATTACGGTTCCAATATAGACTGATTATCGGCGGATTATTTGCGTTTTCTACAAGGTGTTAAGTTATGGATGCTGCTGATTTAAAGGTGTTGCGCGATCGACTTTTGGATTTATTGTGCGAGTTTGCGTACCGCGAGGGCGACTTTGTGCTGTCTTCGGGGCAGAAAAGTTCTTATTATATCAACTGCAAACCGGTGACTTTGCACGCTGAAGGTGCTTTGGCGACGGGGCGCGTACTCTTCTCGATGCTGCCACCTCAAGTGCAGGCTGTGGGCGGTTTGACGTTGGGTGCTGACCCGATTGTAACTGCTGTGAGTGTGGTTTCGGCTCTGGAAGGTCGATCGATTCCGGCGCTAATTGTCCGCAAAGAGACGAAGGGACACGGGACAATGGCGTATATTGAGGGGCCTGTGTTGCCCGAAGGGACGAATGTGGCGGTGTTGGAAGATGTCGTAACGACGGGTAAGTCGGCGATGCAGGCGGTGGAGAGGCTGCGGGGTGCTGGCTATAAAGTCGATCGCGTGTTGTCGCTGATCGATCGAGAACAAGGTGGAGCTCAATTATATCGCGAGGAGGGATTGGATTTTCAGGCTGTTTTTACGATCGCCGATCTCAAAGAATGGATTAGTAGCAAGCAATAGGTAAAAGTGCGATCGCCAATCTCCTAGCCTAAAAAATCGCGTCAACTGCCGCCGAACATTTAATAGCGAGAACGGCGGGCGATCGCATCAAATTCACAGCACTCATTACCACAGACAACCCAAAATGTCAACTCACAATTACAGAAGAACAGTTGAAGAAATCCGTGAGTTAGCTTCGATGTTTTCGCCTTCCGACTTATCTCAAAAGGAAGCATAACTCAGTGTTATACCAAAATTGATAGAAACTCAAGATCAATTTATTGCTATTCTTAGCGTCACTGTTTCAGAGTTAAGCGGATTATTTCAAATAGTAAACTCTTCAACACTTTCAGGAAATATGTTCCTGAAGGATTTAATTGTACTGGCGGACTTTGGGGGAGAAATGATAAAAAGATATCCGCTCAATAAATAGGGGTAACAGCAAAAAAGAAGGTTCACAATCTAGGCACAGCATGGTAAAATAGTATCCGCTCAATAAATCGGGGGAAATCACTTAATGATGAGACTCAAACATCGCAAAATCGTTTCCAACACGGTACTCTACCCCGATTTATTGAGCGGATACCTAAAATCGCCATGCAAAAAATCCGTTTCATTGACTTATTCTCAGGAATAGGCGGCATGAGATTAGCCTTTGAAGCCGCCGCACATTCCTTGAATCTGGAAACAGAATGCGTATTAAGTAGCGAAATCAATCCCGATGCTCAATTAGTCTACCAGACCAATTTTGGCGACACACCTTCAGGCGACATCCGACTAATTGACCAACTTCCAGAACATGATATTTTACTAGCAGGATTTCCTTGCCAATCCTTCTCCTACGCAGGCAAAAAAGCAGGCTTTGGAGACACCAGAGGCACACTATTTTTCGAGATTGTACGGCTGATTGACACTTTCAAGCCTCAAGCATTTATTTTTGAGAATGTGCGAGGACTCGTCTCCCACGACAGCGGACAAACCCTAGAAACTATAAAAAGCGAAATGACCGATCGAGGTTACAGCTTCGATTACTTTATACTCAACAGCTCCAACTTTAGTTTACCCCAAAACCGCGTCCGAGTTTACCTAGTAGGAATTTTAAATGCTTCGCCCCAATTTGGGTTAATTTCCGACTTAGGCCCAAAAGATTCCCATTCCTGCAACCATCAACAGTTATCCTTATTTTCCCCGTTGAGTAAACCCGTCGCAGTTGCAGATATTTTGGAAGACAATCCAGACCAAAAATATGATTGCTCGCCAGAATTTGTCAAGGCATTGAAACCAATCGTTAACAATGATTTAAATCGCTTGCACGGAATCCGATTAATCGACTATCGTGGCGGCAATTCGATTCATTCTTGGGAATTGGGTTTGCGAGGCCAGTGCAGTTTAGATGAAATTGAGTTGATGAATCGTTTTATATTGAAAAGGCGCAATAAAGAATTTGGACATCACCAAGATGGGAAGCTTTTAACTAAAGAACAAATCGCTACTTTTTTCGCTCATCCCAATCTTGATGAAATTCTGGATTTACTGGTTGCCAAGAAGTACCTACAGCGCAACAATGATTTGTATAAACCTGTATCGGGTAACTTTTCCTTTGAAGTCTATAAATTTCTAGATCCGCAGAAGATTTCTGTAACACTTGTTGCCAGCGATGCAAATAAATTAGGTGTTTATCACAACCATAGAGTCCGGCGAATTACTCCCCGCGAAGCCGCACGGTTACAAGGTTTTTCCGATAGTTTTGTACTGCATTCCAATGATGATAAAGCTTACTATCAACTGGGCAATAGCGTCAGTATTAATGTGGTAAAAGCTGTGGCGAAAGAAGTTATGCAGAATGTTTTGTCATCTACCAAACAAAAAGTTAGTGCCTTTTGAATTGGGAAGGGTGGGCGAATTTATCCGCCCGCCCTAGCAATATAGTTAGCTTAGCGCTACAGGTTCCTTAGCAAGAAATTTCTCCAACTCAGTCAAAGCATCGGCATCAACCTTAGTCTGCATCGGACAGAACTTAGGCCCGCACATCGAACAGAATTCCGCAGTTTTGTAGATATCTGCTGGCAAAGTTTCGTCGTGATATTCCTTTGCTCTTTCAGGATCGAGCGATAGCTCAAATTGACGGTTCCAATCAAAATTGTAACGCGCTTTGGAAAGTTCGTCATCGCGATCGCGCGCACCCGGACGGCCGCGCGCGATATCCGCAGCGTGAGCCGCAATTTTGTAAGCAATCAGCCCGTTTCTGACATCCTCAGCATTCGGCAATCCCAAGTGTTCCTTAGGAGTCACGTAGCACAGCATAGCAGTACCGTACCAACCAGCCATCGCCGCCCCAATCGCTGAGGTAATGTGGTCATATCCTGGTGCAATATCAGTCACCAACGGCCCCAAAACATAGAAAGGAGCTTCCGAGCATTCCTCCATTTGTTTCTTGACATTAAACTCAATTTGATCCATCGGCACGTGGCCAGGGCCTTCCACCATTACCTGCACATCATGTTCCCAAGCTTTGCGAGTTAATTGTCCCAAAGTTTTGAGTTCAGCTAATTGAGCTTCATCCGACGCATCGTGAGTGCAACCGGGGCGCAAAGAATCTCCCAAACTAAACGAAACATCATATTTCTTGAAGATTTCAATGATGTCGTTAAAGTGAGTGTAGAGAGGATTTTGTTTGTGGTGGTGTAGCATCCACCGCGCCAAAATTCCGCCACCACGAGAGACAATCCCAGTCAGCCGATTTTTCACCAACGGCAAATGCTCAATCAGAATTCCGGCGTGAATTGTTTGGTAATCTACGCCTTGTTGAGCGTGTTTGTCAATGATGTGCAGGAAGTCATTCGCCGTCAGACTTTCCATATTACCGTGCACGCTTTCTAGAGCTTGGTAAATTGGTACAGTGCCGATAGGAACTGGTGAAGCTTTGATAATCGTAGTACGAATTTCATCCAAATTGCCACCGCCGGTGGACAAGTCCATCACGGTGTCAGCACCGTATTTAACTGCTAGTTTAAGCTTGTCAACTTCTTCTTCCATATTGGAAGAGTTCGGAGATGCACCGATGTTAGCATTGACTTTGCATTTAGACGCAATGCCGATCGCCATTGGTTCCAAATTCGTATGATTGATGTTAGCGGGAATAATCATCCGTCCCCGCGCTACTTCGGCGCGGATCAGTTCTCCTGGGAGATTTTCTCGCTTAGCAACAAAGTCCATTTCCTCAGTAATGACACCTTGACGGGCGTAGTGCATTTGAGATACGTTGCTGTGACCCTGACGCTTAGCGATCCATTCGGTACGCATATCTTAATGTCCTTCATAAACAGCTTCCCTCCGCTGGTATTACCCAGACTCAGGTTCTAAGGGTGTTTTCTCAGCCCGGATCTGCGGGCACCCCTAGCTTTAGGCTTATGATACTAGCACTTACGTTGGGCAAAGATTAAATCTTTATAAAAAATTCCACAAATATATAATTTTTCAAGAATTTTAAGAATTTTTATTAAAAATTAAATATCTTTAATTTTGCAATTTATCAATGGTCGTAAAGCGCAGCTATCCCATAGGTAATCGTCCTTTCCCAATTTATGATATTTCTGTCATAAAAAAAGAGCGATTACCCAGAATTCAACAACTAACAAAACAATCACAATTCATCGGGATTAATGCCCATTTGGCGCAACTTTTCTGCCAAACGATCTGCCCGAAGTCGTTCTTCGTCAGCGCGAAGGCTTTCTTGTTGAGCGCGAAGGCTTTCTTGTTGAGCGCGAAGGCTTTCTTGTTGAGCGCGAAGGCTTTCTTGTTGAGCACGTTCCTCCCCTATTAATAACAAATTGCCTTCACTATCCCACCAACGCAACCAAGGCAAATTCATCTCATCATATTCCCCTTGCCAGATTCCCAATTCAACTCCAAGCTGTGGAATCGGATAGCGCCCGCGATCGTTCGGACTCAGGCGCTGATAGCGGTTGTCTTCTAAATGATACATTTCTACAGCCGCTTTTTTCACTTCATAAATCCCGTAAAAAGGAATGCGGATCGCCTGTTCGTAAACCCAGAATTTGCCAGGTTTTTGTTCTGGTTGTTCTTCTCTATCTGGGTCTGGCGGTGGAGTTCTGTCTCGTTCTTCTGAACCGTTCCCCGACACAAATTCAATTGCAATTAGCGGTGCAACGTATTCTTTCCACAATACATAGGAACGCCTCACCTGACCATTTAAAAGTGGCGGTACATTGGGGACGTAAAACCAATCTGGTGCTTCGGCGCCGCGTTCGGGAGGGTCAGTTAAACGCCAATAAATCCCGCAATCTTGACCGATGCGGTACCGTCCGTCAGGGTGAATTTTTTGCAATACAGGCCGCAGGGAATCGGTGAGAATAATGCTTTGAGGCAGTTCTTGAAAGTTTTTCACAAAAGTACCGTCAGACTCTGGCAGTTCGGTGTGGTCTGGGAGATGGGTGACTCCCAATTCAAATGGTTTAGCAACAGTCATAAAACTTTCGCTGATTTGAGGAGTTAAATTAATTATATAGTAAGTCTAAGGTTTTGGTAATTGGGAGTGGGAATCGAAAATAAGATAAAAGTCAGCCTAACCCAAGATTAAATCAATACTCACTACAAAATCGGGAAAAGCCAGCGGCGAAATTTGTTGTCCGCGTTCAAACTTTTGTATTGAAGTGTAGCCATTTATCGTCGGCTGGCGGTAAACTTCCAAACAGTTTTCCTCAAGATCCCACAGCCATACTTCCTGAATTCCAGAACGCGCATAATTAGGAACTTTGACATCGCGATCGAAATCTACAGTGCTATCTGAAACCTCTACTAAAAGCAACACCTCTGATGGTATTGGATGCGCTGTAGCGTAGTAGTCAGAACGAGGTTGCAGCAAGACAACATCCGGTTGAGGTTCAGTCCTTTCTGTCAACTGAATTGGATCTTGAACACCCAAAATAGCACGTCTTCTCTCCAGATCGGAGAACATAGCGATCAGACGCTTTACACAACTTGCATGACGAGTCCCAATTGCTGCCATTTCGATAATTTCTCCTTCGATCAATTCGACTCTGTTATTTTTATTAAAAACACCTACTTTAATCATCAGGTGATATTCTGGCACTGTAAATAGCCGTCTTTTCATTTCAACAGACATAACTATTCTCCTTTTTTCGCAGTTAGTTTAAGCGGGAGCATCTCTATTTTGCAAAAAGCATTTTTTTTATTATAGTGCGAGCTTAAGAGCTCGCGATTTGTAGCATACGCGAGCGGGGACAGCACTATAAATGCAAAACTGAGATGCTCCCGTTTAAGCTTACTATTTTTTTAACCCAAGATTAAATCAACACTCACTGTCAACTCAGGAAAAGCCAGTGGTGAAACTTGTTGATCGCGTTCAAATTTTTGCACTGAAGTGTAGCCATTTGCGGTGGGATTGCGGTAAACTTCTAAACAGTTTGCTTCCAAATCCCATAACCATACTTCCTGAATGCCCGATCGCGAATAATTCGGTATTTTCACATCGCGGTCATAATTAACGGTACTATCTGCTACCTCTACCAGCAGCAAAACATCCTCGCTATTTGGCAGGGATTCTTCATAAAAATCAGCGCGACGCTGTACTAAGGCAATATCAGGTTGAGGTTCTGAGTTATCATTGAGGCAAATAGGATTTTGCACCCGGATGATAGCACGTGTTCGCACCCGATCGCCAAAAAACTCTGCCAGGCGATCGACACGGGCGGCGTGGCGCCTACCAATTGCTGCCATTTGGATAATTTCTCCTTCGATAAGTTCCACTCGTTCGCGATCGCTAAAAACACCAGCTTCACTCATCAGGTGATATTCTTGCACTGTAAATAGCCGTCTTTGCATTTTCACAGACATAACTATTCTCCTTTTTTAGCATTTGGCATAAGTTTACCATTTTTGCCAAAAATATTCCAATACAGCTCAGTTGCGCTGTACCTTACAACTAACTCTCCGAAGATTCATCGGATTGTGGCTGGTTTTGAGTATCTTTTTCACCGGCCACAAATCCTTCTGTATCTTGTTTTAATTCTGAGGCAATTGTGCCTCGATCGCGCCAAGCTTCGGCATTTTCTGGCTTGATAGCAATGGCTCGATCGTATGCTGCCATTGCTTCTTCGTAGCGCTTTAATTGCGACAAAGCTGTACCGCAGTGGTGCCAAGCATCGTAGGATTCTGGCTGAATTGCGATCGCCTTTTCGTAAGCTGCGATCGCTTCTTCATGGTGCTGCAATTTTGCCAAAGATTCGCCTTTGCCAAACCAAGCTTCGTAACACTTGGAATTAAGCGTGATTGCTTGGGAGTAAGATGCAATTGCTGCTTCGTGTTGTGATAGTTTGTCGAAAGCTGCGCCTCGGTTGTGCCAAACTTCAAAATCCTGCGGTTTAATGGCAATTGCTTTGTCGTAGGATGCGATCGCCTCTTGATGGAGCTGCATTTTTCCCAGCACGGCGCCTCTATTGTACCAAACTTCGTATTTGTCGGCCCGGATATCGAGAGCCCGATCGTAAGAAGCAACAGAATCAGCGTAGCGGAGCAATCTCCACAGCATATTACCTCGATTGTACCAAGTCTCGTATCTCTTGGGATTGAGCTCAAGAGCGCGATCGTAAGAATCGACTGCGGCGGCGTACTGCTGTACTTTACCCAGCATCGCACCTCGGTTGTGCCATATTTCGCTGTCGGTTGTTTTGATAGCCAGGGCGCGATCGTAACTGGCGATCGCCTCTTCGTAATGCTGCAATTTACCCAACAAAGCTGCTATGCTGTGCCAACAACCGTATTTTCTCGGCTCGCTCGCACTTGCTCGCTCGTAACAGGCGATCGCCTCTTCGCACCTCTGCAATTTTCCCAGCAAATTCGCTTTATTGTACCACGCTTCGTAGTGATCCGGTTTAATTAATATTGCTTGGTCGTAACTGGCGATCGCCTCTTCATGACGCTGCAATCTAATTAACACATTGGCGCGCCAATACCACGCCTCATCCGCATTCTTGTTCGTTAAAATAGCTTTTTCTACGCAGGCTAATGCCTCATTGTAATTGCCCTGAAAATAAAGCTCTTCGACTTGCTTTATACAATCGTCAGCAATCAAATTTTGTCCGTCACTAGCAGGTGCTGTTGCAGAAGTTTGTGCATTATTTAACTGCCGCTGAGGTGCGAGTTTGACAGCTTCTTTGGCAACAATTGCCGGAACCTGGGAAATTTCCTGAACAATTTGAGATTTTTTCTCGTCAACTTCTGTTACCAACACTTGCAGGCGCATGATAAATTGAGATTTGAGAGTCTCAATTTGCTCGACAGAAGATTTGGAAAGTTCAGTTTCTCTAGTTAAAAAATCAAGTGATTGTTTAGCTGCACTCATTTGTGCCTCTAATTCATCCCTCATTTTTTGAGTCAGTTGGCGAGAGTTGAGCAACTCTGATTCCAACACACCAATGCCGTGCAATCTTTGATTGGCGTCAGCAACCAACTGTTTGACTACCAGCCTGCGGATCGCCCAAAAAAAGGCGATTGTCACCGGTGGCAAAATAGTACCCAGAATTAATAAAATATTCAGCAGAGTTATCGTATTATTAAAACCATATCCAGTTTCTGCACTGCCAGTCCGTGGAGAGAAAAAATCGAAAGCGTCGCGAACTTGGGGACTGCTTTTAACCCCAGTTTCGATTAATTTAGCCAGCCATGTTTCTTGTAAAGATTGAGTCAGTTCATCGGTGGCTCTAGCAGCAGGATTTGCCTTGGTTTTAACAGCAGGAGATAATTCAGCGCCGGCCGCTGCTACCAGCAAACCAGTCTGCGATTTTACCGCAATTCGTGGGGAAAATTGTTCGTCGGCGATCGTCTCGGGCGCGCTCATTGACTCCGCCGGACGAGAGACTGTATTATTTATGGCATCAACAAAGTTGCTGGCCTGCGGTGTCTCACCAGAGATGGGAGGTGCAGCCGGAGCGGCGTTAGTTTGAGCAGTTACATTCTGGGATGCGAGGGCGGCCAGAGTCAAGAGAGCTACATTTGAGACTCGCATAAACGTCAACTCACCTAGGAGAAATTAGTGTTGTTTGTCAGCAGATCGGGCGATCGACCTCATACTCTCAGCAGTGACAATAGCTTTGATGAGGAATTCTGGGTTACTATCTCCAAAATACGGGCTGCGTCTGACTTGTCAGGAAAAGTCCCAATAATACTCGCCACATAACTTGTGTCAAAGAACACTTTCTCGCACCTAATCCGCCTCCAATCATCCTCGGAATCATCGGGGCGGCTTCACCAATCTGCACAATTTGCCTCATATCCGCCTAAACCGCCCCAACTGATCCGATTTGTACCTCTAAACCGCAGCTAAAACTGCTGACTGTTGCTGTTGTACCGTCGCTGCATCTAAATCGGCACCGTAAATTTCGCAGCTATTATTCGGACTTTCAATCAGCTTAATCTTGTGCAACTCAGCGCCCAATTCCCGTATGGGCGATCGCAACAATTGCCCGATCCGAACCGCAATATTCTCCGCCGTTGGCACAACCTTCTCAAAATAAGCAATATCCTTATTTAAAAAAGTGTGATCGAAAGGTTCAACAACATAATCATCAACAGCTTTTTGCAAAGCTCCCAAATCAGCAATCATCCCAGTCCGCGCATCAATTTCCCCTTTAACAGTCACCTCTAAATGATAGTTGTGACCGTGACCGTTAGGACGAGCACATTTGCCATAAATTTCCGAGTTTTCTTCAAAACTTAAATCGGGACGAGCCAACCGATGGGCGGCACTAAAATGAGTGGACAGAGTTAGATAAGCTTCCATGCCATTTCCTAAATATTCAGCCCAAAGTTCCGGGTGTTCAAACAATTGAATTTTGCTCACAGGCAAATGAGGAGCTAGCCGCAGCCAAATTTGCCGTGCTATGTTTTCGGTAGTTGGCAGAGTCTGCCCAAATTCCGGCCATGCTTCGTTAAGGTAAGAAAAATCGAGATCCTTGGTAACTTCCCGCTTGATGACGTGTTTGACATCAGACAGGTTGAGCACCATGCCGTACTCGTCGAGTTCTCCTATCATGGAAACGTAAAGAACGTAATTGTGTCCGTGTCCCGGTGCGCGGGCAGTTGGGCCAAACCGTTCAAAGTTCTCGGCTTCGCTCAACTCCGGCAGCCAGTACCGGTGACTCGCCGAAAACTGTGCCCGACGATTGATGATGCACTGCATAAAAGTCAAGTAAGGTAAGCTTGTTAAGTTCTGTAAAGGACTTACTTCTTAAGGATAAACTAATTTTTGCTGGAATTTTTCGATAATTTTAGGGTGCTGCGAATGAATTTCTACCAATTTTTGAGATATTGGCAACACGTTGCCTCACCAGCCGCTGGGCTGATTTTGGACGACAACACAGATATCACCGGCAGAAAATACCGCTACAAAACAGTTTCTCGCCATCAGTTGCTTTTCCATCAGTTAAGAATCTTTGAGAAAGTGCGATTCCCAACAGGGTAGCTGCGCTTGACGACCTTTTTGCAACACAGCGCACTCTACACTTCGGGTTTTTCGCATAAACTCTGCCACAGTCAGGAGTTTGCGGTTCAGTTGCCAGCAAAACTAATCATCCATCACCAATTACTCATTACCAAATCTTAATGAATTGGATTACTGAACAAGCCGATCGCTTTTTTGAAAATTTGTATGGTGCGATCGCAACTCCCCTATTTTATATCGGGGACACTCATCTGTCCATTAGTGCGATCGTCAAACTGATAATATTAGCTATATTAGCCTTCGTTATAGCTCGTCTCATCAGTGAAGGAATCAAACGCAGCCTGCTAGTTAGGATGGGATTGGATCGGGGCAGTCGAGAAGCAATTTCCACCATCATCAGCTACATCTTAGCAACCCTTGGCTGTATATTCGTCATGCAAGGTGCAGGGCTCAATCTCACCTCTCTGACAGTCTTAGCTGGCGTCGTCGGCATTGGTTTCGGCTTCGGCTTGCAAAATCTCGCCAGCAACTTTATCAGCGGTCTGACCCTACTATTTGAGCAGCAAATTCGAGTCGGAGACTTTATTGAGATTGACCATTTATTAGGAACAGTTGAAAATATTTCCATCCGTTCCACAATTATCAAAACAATCGACGGACTATTTGTAATCATACCAAACATCAAGTTTGTCGAAACCAACATTATTAACTGGAGTTATAGAGACCCCAGATGCCGCGTCCACATCCCCGTCGGCGTTGCCTATGGAACTGACCCAGTATTAGTTACAGAAGCACTGTTAGTCGCTGCGAGACTGGAATCGAATATCTTATCACATCCTTCTCCGAAAGTTTGGTTTCGCGGGTTTGGAGATAACGCTTTAGATTTTGAACTTTTAATTTGGATTGACCAGCCACAGAAAAGCGATGAAATTAAAAGTGCGGTCAACTTTTTAATAGATTATGAATTGCGCCACCGCAATATCGAAATCCCATTTCCCCAGCGGGATTTGTGGCTGCGGAACCCGCAAGAGTTAACCAAACATTTTCACGATCGCAAAGACGATCATTCAAACGGTCAGGTTTTCCCCCAGAATGCCAAACATTCAGCCGAACTCAAATCTAATTCCACCGTTTCCGAGCCTAAAAAGCAAGGGGTTAAATCCCCTAATAATTGGACGCTACGAGATTTGTTGCGGCGAGTAACTTATTTTGAACAGTGTACAGATGTAGAACTGCGGCAGTTAATTGAATACGGCTACCGACAACTTTTTCCAACAGGACAGATTGTCTGCAATGAAAATGACCCTGGCGATTCTTTTTATATTATTCTTTCTGGTTCTGTAGAAGTTCTTTCTCAAAAAGCCGATCAGTACATTGCGACGCTTCACGAGGGCGAGTTTTTTGGGGAAATCTCTTTGCTGTTGGGAACTCCGAGAACGGCGACTGTTAAAACTAGCGAAGATGCAATTTTGTTTGTGGTGGAACGCCACGACTTGCAAAAACTTTTAACAGAACAACCGAATTTGGCAGATCAGATTGCTCAAAAATTGTCCGAACGCCAGCAAGCTTTGAGAGATTTGGGATTGTTAGAGGGCGACTCTCTGGAACAAACTCCTTTTATTAAAATCCGGAAGCGAATTCAAGTTCTGTTTGGAATTTGACATTCAGAACTCATTGGGAATTGGGAATTGGGAATTGGGAATTGGGAATTGGGAATTGGGAATTGGGAATTGGGAATTGGGAATTGGGAATGAATTAGAAGTTATTTGTTATTTGTTATTGATAGCCCGCAACAAATAACCAATAACAAATAACCCATAACCAATAACCATAACTTCTTCACTAACTTCTAATTTTCAATTCCTCCTGTGCTTCCCGCCGCAGTCTAGCAGCAATTCTAAACAGTTCTTGACCTGTGTGCAAATGGCGATCGTCATAATTGAGGGTAAATAAATGCAATTCTTCTATGCCATCTCCCACTTGATTGATGCAGTAGTAAAGATGGGCCGCAACTCCGGCTACATTAGATGGATTGGGCATCACCCTCAGAAAGTCATTAGCTTTTGAAAGAAAATCGCGACAGGTTTCGATATAAGCTTGAAACTTTTCGATCAGTTCATCATCGAACGGATCTGCTGACAATTCGTTTATTTCCTTTTTCAGCGGCTTCAAGATGTTGTTGAGTATTCGATTGACTGGTTTGTATACTTTAATCAGCCACTGTTCCATGTGTTCGTCGGCGTCCCGCGCTGCTTGTTGTCGCTGGCGGGTGACGTTTGGTGCGTAGGGCGATTGCTCTTCGCTGGGCTGGGAGATTTGGCGATCGTAAGATTGTCTTTGCTGGGCATCTCCTAATATTTCATAGGCTGCATTGAGGCGGACAATCTCTTCGTGACCGGCTGTCGCACTCTGGCTGTCTGGATGAAATATTTTGACTAAACGGCGGTATGCTTGTTTAATCTCGGCTTGGGTTGCGGTTGGGCTAATTTTTAGGGTTTTGTAGTGATTGGTAACAGAAGACACGCTATTATTTCCTTGAAATCTGGATAATCTGCGAAAAAGTGCTTGACAAAAATATCATTATTTGCTAATATACCAAGTATTTATACGATATAAATGCCAGCAATTTCAGGTAAAAAACATCTGCTTTTAGAGTATCATAAATATATTAAAAAAGAATCTTAAAAAAAACATTCATACTTTTGAAATGGCAAGCGGATTAACATTGGCGACTTACTACAGCAGAAGTCAGCAGGCTTGAGTTCAATATGTCGCAAGCCCAAAATTCATCTTAGTAAAGGAATCTCAAGAAGCGGAATGGGATTCAATTTAAGCTGATACTAATGGCAGCATAAATAGAGCTATAAAAGTAATTCCTGACTTCATGAAGGGAATAGAGGGATTGCAGTTTATTCCTGTATTTTTAGGAATGTGCACTAAAATTACCAACGTAGATGTCTAACATTGACTACTTTTGGGTAGCCTTGTCTGGGTTTTTACGAGCGGTTTGTACAATGCGAGAATATCGTAACCGTCAGGGCGATTGCTCGATCGCGATCGACAATAGACTTGAATTGCAAAAATCGGAAAACACCCTGAAATTATCTGCGTTGCATCGTCGGTTGCATCTGTCTGACATCTGCGCTTGAAGGATCGATCGAAGACTTATGCAATCTTGTCTAATAATCTATCGCAATTTTTTCATCTCAAAAGCCAAGCAGGGCGTACATTCTACGCCCTGCCCTCAGTTTCTGCAACTCGCGCCGGAGGCTAGTTTAGTTGACAGCCACCGCCAGATTCAGTTCTGGATCCTGGAACAAGGGAGTGCTGAGATAGCGCTCGCCGAAGCTAGGCTGAATCATCACAATCAATTTACCTGCATTTTCAGGACGCTTGCCGACTTTCAAAGCTGCACACAGTGCCGCACCGCTGGAAATACCGGACAAAAGTCCTTCTTCTCTGGCTAAGCGGCGCCCGTAGGCGATCGCCTCGTCATCGGTAACAATGATCACTTCGTCGATCGCATCAACATTCAGCACGGGCGGCACAAAACCAGCACCAATACCTTGAATTTTGTGAGGCCCGGGCTTTCCGCCCGACAGAACTTGACTGTTTGCTGGTTCAACTGCGATCGCCTTAAACTCGGGTTTCCGGGACTTAATCACCTCTGCAACACCAGTAATCGTGCCGCCAGTGCCGACTCCAGAAATCAGGAAATCCACCTCGCCGTCGGTATCTGCCCAAATTTCCTCAGCCGTTGTCGAACGGTGAATGTCCGGGTTGGCTGGATTCCGAAACTGCTGCAACATATACGCATTCGGAGTTTTGTCTACAATCTCTTGAGCGCGCCGAATGCAGCCACTCATGCCTTCTATGCCGGGAGTCAATTCTAGTTGAGCTCCGTAAGCTCGTAACATCGATCGACGTTCCGTGCTCATCGTATCCGGCATGGTCAAAATCAACTGGTAGCCCTTTGCGGCCGCCACCATTGCTAGAGCAATTCCGGTATTGCCAGATGTCGGTTCTACTAAAACCGTTTTCCCGGGAGTAATCAGCCCTTCTGCCTCGGCTTGATTCACCATATTGACACCAATCCGGTCTTTTACTGATGCTGCCGGATTCATGCCTTCGAGTTTGACTACAATCCGAGCCAAGCAGCCT
Source organism: Microcoleus sp. PH2017_24_DOB_U_A (assembly GCF_020738205.1). Lineage (NCBI taxonomy): Bacteria > Bacillati > Cyanobacteriota > Cyanophyceae > Oscillatoriales > Microcoleaceae > Microcoleus > Microcoleus sp. PH2017_24_DOB_U_A. The sequence goes on along the minus strand of NZ_JAEQCT010000051.1, from coordinate 2,620 downwards.
TCGGCTTGGGGAATGCGGTTGAGTTGCACCAGGGGTGTGTGCCCCACCAATTCTGTAATGTCGCCAGCAATACGCATAATCTTTGTCTGCTTGTTGTTGAAAGTAAATGTTAATTCCTAGTTGGCAATATTAAGCTATTGCGTATTGAGATTTAACTTTTAGGGCTGGCTCTCTCGCCTACCGCACTGATTGTTTGAAAAAACAGGATTTTGAAAATTAGACGCGCGTCGGCTTAACCTAGATGTAATACATAATATTGAGCTGCCGTCTGCCATTGCGTTTTTCGCACAGATCTTGTAGCGTATATTTTTGCAACACCGAGTTGGCGATCGATCGCGCTTCTTGCCAAACTTCCCAAATCACAGCACTTTCTACAGTTTGAGCAGGCGAGTCTTTTTCAGAGCGATCGAAGTCTGAGCCTTCGAGACAGTTGATAATTTCGAGCAGTGTAATTTTCCACGGTTCCCGCGCCAAGATATAACCACCCTTAGCTCCTCGCTGGCTGCGAATCAGCCCGCAGCGTCTCATGGTAGCGAGCAACTGTTCTAAATATCGATCGGGAATATTTTGCTGAGCAGCTATCTGGCGAATTTGCAGGGGTTCGCCCTCATCGTAGCAATCGGCCAGCTCCAGCAAAGCTAAGATTGCGTATTCGCTTTTACAGGAGAGTTCTACCATAGTTGCACTTGAAAGTACCAGAATTCTCAACTCCGAAGTCAGATTTTAGAATCATTCTCAATTTTGAGTTCCAAATTCTCACTCCTCACCTTTGATTATACTCCGGTTCTCCACTAGAGTTTACTGACTTCCATCAATTCCTTGCAAAAAAGGCTCGCAGGGCGATCGTATGTATCGCTCATTAATCCACAGTCTTATCCTCGTGGTGGCTTCCGTCAAGCACTCTCATCTACAGTATAAAAGTCAAGTAATGATGGAACATCAAAGCAGGGAAGTTCAACTTGCAAATACTTATCTCCACATAGATTCTCTGGTTTACCATCTCTATACATAATAAGAGCTTGAGCCTGCGCCCACATCGCCACTTCTTTTCGTTCCATGTCATTGAGTCTAGAGGCAATTGTTTGCAAAGCTTTCAAAGTCAGCGCTTGATCGAGTACCCCCGAAATCATTGTCATTTCATAACAATGTTCCATATATTCGTAGGGAATCTGCTCGTATGGGGGGGGCGGAGCGACACGCTTCAAATGCTGGTAGATCTCGGTTCTGCGATCGAAATCCACCAATTCCTCAATCAAAGGCAATATCGGCACTAAGACGGCGGGTGGAGGAATTTTTCTGTGATACTTACGGGAATTTGGTGAAAAATAGGCAATCCGAAGAGTTATTCCCCACTCTCTCATCGCTCTTTCGGCTTCAGGACAGAAAAAATGAAACCTGACCCATTTCTCTAAATCAAGTACCACATTCCGTCCCATCTGCTGTGCCAGCAGCGGTAAAGCCTTGGTCACTATCTGCCGTACAAGCTCGCCTCGCTCCCCATGTGTGCCTGTCCAATCCCTCATACGATAGCGAGTCTCATGCTCAATAAAAGCCTGGGTATAAATTGACTCCCAGATAGATGGTTGCTCTAATAGAGCATTTGGCAATCCTAACAGCGGTAGGAAAGGAGCAGCCCACGGTAAAGTGGGTAAAGACAAAGCTTCCAAATACTCCGAGCTTTCAGTGTCTTTCCAAGAAAAATCAAGTTCCAAACAGTTTAGTTTTGTCATAAATGATCGTGTCTATCAAGGCTTAGAACGTAACTCTAACCCCAGAAGCCTTGCAATTATTTCTAATGTAACCAGAGCAGCTCCTGCTACCCCTGCTCCTACCCATAAAACACTGTATTAAGCTGNNNAAAAAATACAATTTAGATGTAGAACAGCTTATCACTCATTAATCCAAAGTCTGATCCTCGTGGTGGCTTCCGTCAAGCACTCTCATCTAAAGCAGAAAAGTCAAGTAATGATGGAACATCAAAGCAAGGTAGTTCAACTTGCAAATACTTATCTCCACACAGATTCTCTGGTTTACCATATCTACTCATAGTCCGAGCTTGAATCTCCGCCCACATCGCCACTTCTGAACGTTCCGTGTCGTTGAGTTTAGAGGCAATTGTTTGCAAAGCTTTCAAAGTCAGCGATCGATCGATTACCTGAGATAGCATTAACTCTTCATAACAATGCTCCATATATTCGTAGGGGATCTGCTCGTATGGGGGGGGCGGAGCGACACGCTTCAAAGCGTCTTTAATCTCGGTTCTGCGAGCCAAAGCTACCAGTTCAGAAATCTCTGGTAATATTGGCTCTAAGACGGCGGGTGGAGGAACTTTTCGAGGATAACGACGGGACTTTGGCGAAATATAGGCATACCTAAGAGTAATTTGCCACTCTGTCATCGCTCTTTCGGCTTCAGGACAGCATTCGTGAAACCTGACCCATTTCTCTAAATCAATTGCCACATTCCGTCCCATCTGCTGTGCTAGCAGCGACAACGCCTTCGTGACTATCTGCCGTCTCAGTTCGCCCCGCTCCCCGTCTGGACTTCCTGTCCAATCTCTCAGACGATAGTCAGTCTCATACTCAATAAAAGCCTGGGTATAAATTGACTCCCAGATAGA
>NZ_JAEQCT010000210.1:0-1974 GCF_020738205.1 Microcoleus sp. PH2017_24_DOB_U_A | reverse complement strand
TATTAGGAAATATCTCTTAATTTAAATTCATTGTATATAGCCAAAATTTGATGATAATAATACCAAAATTAGAAAAGGTAGGCAAAAATATTTTTCATACGATGAATTTATGAAAATCCTTAGTCATCAAAACCAGAAGTGCGGAATGTGGGTTACATCGTTTGTCTAGAATGACTGTAGTTTAGACTAAAAAATGAGCGCAGCTAAAAGTAGCCACCTTTGAATCTCAGGCAAGCTGTTGCTAAAAAACTCAAAAAGTAGAAGATTAAATAGCTAACCTTGAAGACTTTTTGCGTCGAGAAACCCGTTTTTTAACGGTAGGATAGCATGGTGCCTTAGTTCGTACCCTTCCTTTTTCCCAGCCGGGGGATTTTCCCCTATGTTTAGGGATTTTTGTGGGAGTACCAATGTCAACTAAAAGCGAAAACATTGATTCGGCAACACGTCCAGGGGTTAAATTGATAGTAGCAGATTGCCAAGGTAAGACATTCTCAACCACTAAATCCCTAGCTAGCCAGAGTTGCCAACTCATCAACGGCATTAAATCACTCCAACGTTCAGATTGTTCAGGAGTTCTCAAGTTAGGCAATGTCCAATGCAATCTTTGCTTCGCAAATCGATACCAATGATCGACTCCAAAGCGTCGTAAATATTTGAACCAAACAGTTTCGCTTGGGTAGAGTTCGTTCTCCAACCCAAGCCAACCATAAGGGTGGAAATGGCTGACCATTTGACATGGGCTTCATTCTTTCCACCAGGATTAAATTGACTTTTTGTCCAGGGGCGCGATAAAAATGCAAGTCAATCCATTGTCTGACTCGGACTTTTCCCAAATCTGGATGTTCGTCAATTTCAATCTCTGTATCCGCTTGGAGCCATGTGGTTGGGTCATTGAGTCTCATTTTTTGCCCATGTTTGGGTGGTCTACCGCGACCACTATAGGCTGGTGGTGCTGACCACTCTTCAGGCATTCTTTCGGACTCTCATTAAACAATCAGCTTGAATGGAAGCTTGCTTTAGCGCTAGCACCCAACTTGCATTGCCATATTCTCGGTCTAAGACTGCTAATACTGGATTGATGCTTTGTTCACAGACAAGTTTAAGTTGGGAAGCTGCTTGAAGTATGGGTGAAGACCCACTACTTATTCTTTCATGGAGCAGGGGTAATGCCCAACTTCCGATCGCTTCAGGTATCCACGCAATTGTACTGTACCCCTGTCCCACAATGCAGCCGCTCTGATATTCATGGGTTCTGTCTTGATTGCTACTAATATATGTTCCGTTGGGGCTGCTTCTTTCTGTAATTGCTCTAGATACAGCAGCATCAGTTTTTTTCGGTCTGGTCTACAGTCTTGTAATGCTTCATAGATGCGCTTGCCATTGACGAAGAGAATAATGGATTGAGTGAAAATTCCGCTAAACATGACGCATTTCTGGTGGTCATCACTGAATCCATCAGCTCGAATGTTGCATACGAGAGCTTGCACCAATAATTCATATGCTGCTTGACGAAAGTCCTTTAATCGTTCACTGTTCATTTAAGGAGTGGATAGGTTTTCTTTTTCACCCTCATTCTCTCCTGGCGCGGTGGCTCTAGTTCTTCTTTTGCCACCGTTCTCATCTTTGGTTAGTCTAAACTACAGTAAGAATGGCGAAGAGTTTTGCCATCAATTGCGATCACCTCTCCTGGATTAAAGCAACTAATAGATTGAATCCAACTCAAAAAATATTTCTGAAATTGCTCCGGCTTGAGACGAGAAAATACTCTCGCAATTGTGTCGTGTGAGGGTATGCCATTCGGTAATTATAAAATTTTCTTTAACCATTCGTATTTAGGTAGTGCCCTGAAGGAAAGGATCGAAGCAAGCTATAATCAGAGAAGTGTTTGCCATAGCGTGATATGACATTAGAAATTAATTGTTGCCCTAATTGTGGCTCAAAAGAAGTTAGTCGGAACGGTAAAACTCGGCATCA
>NZ_JAEQCT010000050.1:0-37208 GCF_020738205.1 Microcoleus sp. PH2017_24_DOB_U_A | reverse complement strand
ACCCGGATTGGGAATATAGCTGAATGAACCGTCAGCCTTAAAATCGACCTTGCCGTTGATTGGGTTTGACAATACCTTTGCCGTCAAGGGGTCGCCGTCGGGGTCGCTGTCGTTGCCTAATACTCCGGGGGCTTGTTGGTTGAATACCTTGGTGTGGGGAATCGTGTAATTGTCTGTTTGTCCAGCAGGTGGCTGGTTGGTAACAGTGAGGTTGACAGCAACAGCCCCAGACGGCGATACTCCGTCGCTGACGCTGTAGGTGAAGTTGTCTGGCCCTGCAAAACCCGGATTGGGAATATAGCTGAATGAACCGTCAGCCTTAAAATCGACCTTGCCGTTGCTGGGATTTGACAATACCTTGGCTGTCAAAATATCGCCGTCAGGGTCGCTGTCGTTGCCTAATACTCCGGGGGCTTGCTGGTTGAATACCTTGGTGTGGGGAATCGTGTAATTGTCTGTTTGTCCAGCAGGTGGCAAGTTGGTGAGATTGATGACGAAAGTTTGACTGGCGGATGTATCGACACCGCCGTTAGCTACGCCCCCATTATCTTTGAGATTGACAGCGATCTTAGCACTGCCGATCGCCCCTACGGCCGGTGTAAATGTTAGCGTGCCCGCCGAGTCGATCGCAGGTGGTACGCTAAACAAAGCAGCATTGTCATTCCCCGTAACTTGAAACGCGAGAGTTTGTCCCGACTCGTTGGCGGGGCCCCGAGAAATCGCCGTCGCCCAGCCGGGGATGGTTTGCGCGCTGGAGTTACTCTTGAGAGTGCGATCGCCTCCTTTGACAAACGAAGGTACATCATTGACTGGATTAACTGCGATCGTCGGTGCGATCGAATTAGTGCTAAACGGCGTTGTTCCTCCAGTAACTGAAGCGTTCACACCCACAGTACCGTTACCACCTCCATTCGTTCCATCCCACGCCCGCACCGTAATTGTTGGTTCGCTGCCAGCGATACTGTAATAATTTGGGTTGGGTACAAAGCGGACTTTCGCAGGCGTTTGCAGAGAAACCCGCGTCAGGTTGATGTTAGCTTGGGCTGAGGTTGTGTCGTCGCCGAGAAATAGAAAATTAGGAGTTTCATAGGGGTCGATCGCGCCGCTAAATGCAGCATAATTTCGCAGAGGCCCCGTTAGTATAACATTATTACTACCGTCCGAAAGAAAGTAATTGTCGCCTAAAACTTTCAGAGTATAGTTAGTAGCAAGATTTGTATTGTAAGCAGCATTTTCAGCAGCCACAAATAAGCTATTCGTTTGTCCGCCCGGATTGGGAGTAATTCCGTCTGCTTGAGCAAAGATATTGCCCGTAGTTGCAGATAGCTGCTGGAAACCGATTTCAATTGCTTTGCGATCGCTCGTAACGGTAACAATGCTAAAACCCGCCCGATTGGCATTGATACGGGCTTCGGAGATAATTTGCAGATTAAAAGATAAGCTAAATCCCTGCGTGCGATCGAGCGGCGGAAATAACGGACTTAAAGGATTATTGGTATAGCCAGCATAGATATTATTAGCAGCCGTGCTGTTTAAATTAACTCCATTACCGCTTAATATTTCTGAAGCAATAGTGGTAGGAGCAATAATATTGGAGTTGGTCAAAGACAGCCAATTCTGAGAACTGGGAGTGCTGCCAAGCAAGCCATTATAAAGAGGCGTCGGGCCGAGAATTGTTGCTGAGCTTTGGGACAATGGCCCAAAATTTGTCCAAGTATTGCCATTAGTTGAAAATTGCCAATTGCCGTTAGTATTGTCTGCTGCTGTGACTGCGACACCCAACGGATCGCTATTAACATCAGCGCCTAACTGGCTAGTGATATTGAAAATACTAAAACCCGTGTTAGCTACATTTTCTATGTCCTCATTAATTGCAGTTAAACTATTAGCGTTAGAATTTGTTAAAGTTGGAGCGCTGTTGAGCTGCGGGTTGCGGAGGCTGTTAATATAAATAGTGTTAATGCCGAAATTGGGTACGCCGATCGAACCTACACTATTGACAGCATAATTAGCAGTTTTATCCACACCACCGATCGCGCTCATGAATTCGACATTATCACCGTTATTCGGAGCGGCAATTTTTACCTTAGCTGCATTGCCAAATGCTCCCAAACCAGTTGTCGGCCAGGCGATTGAATCAACAGAAGTAATTCCCGTACTGCTAGTATCTACCCAAACAGTATCTGACCCTGCAAAATCTCCTCCTAGCCGGTTATTGGCGACTAAAACATTATTTAGGTATGTACCACCTGCACCGTTATTTATCAACAATTTAATGTTCCAATCAGCATCATTCCCGCCAGGAACTGGATTGTAGCTAATATCATTGACTGGAATCACATTTGAGCCACCTATCGCAATTATTGTTCCTGCCTTGAAGACAGAAGCAATATTCGCCATATTCACAAATTGATAAGCAGAAAGTTTAAATTCTGGCGGATCTTGCGAATCGCCAATAAAATAGGATTGAAGCTGAGCTACTGTTAAGTCTTCAGTTAGTAAAATTTCCACATACTCGTCGCCCTGAAAATTGCCGTCACGGCGGAATTCATTAATAATTATCTGTCCCATTTCGATGTGCCTATATTTAATATAAGAATCCAATCGAATGTGGCAAGCACATTCAACTCCGTGCAAAATTCAAGCAGGAGAGTATTTTGTTCTCTACCGATAACCTGCCTTTTAGTTCAGTCGTAGGGTGCGTCAAACTATTTGCTTGACACATCACAAAAAATGTGCAAAGCTAACGCATCCTACCAGATTACCAGATAAATGATTAAGACCTTAACGGAGTCCTACTGATGATTTATATGAATCAATCAACATAAGATAATTATTGATTTTACCGAACTAACCTTATAATGTCAAGCATTAAATAATCTCAATAAATATTGTATATAAAAATATGTTGATCGGGCAATGACTTGCAAATTTAAATCAAAAACAACCAGCAAATCATGTCACCTCCCATCGATCTTTGCTTTGATTGGCAAAACCTTAGTCAAATTTAAAGGTTATGAAAATCTATAGTGTATTCGCATCGGTAATTAATTAAAACACTTCGTCTTCAATTCCCACCCACCATTCGCCCAGATTCATTAAATCTTGGTGAAGATCGGTAAGTTCTTTGAGATATTCTTCAGTAGAAATCTGCGATCGCCTTTCTTGCAATTTTTTCATCCGGAGTTGCACCAACAGCCACGGTTTGGAAATCCCATCGGTTGCTTCGATATATTGGGCTAGGTCTTTGCTGTTCATATGTTCGATTTATTTCCTTAAAAAGACGGCGATTGAAATCGCGCCTACACAGACAAAACCCGCCTCCGCGGGTTGAATATTTGAAGAGTTGGCGGTTAAAATTATGTTACCTTCTTCAGTCCGCGGAGGCGGACATCGTTTGTGTAGACGCGGTTTCAACCGCCGTCTTCCCTCTCCCAAAAACATCTTTTACCTGTAATCCGAAGTCTGAATGTTTTTCAACTTCGCCGCATATTTCATGCCGTATTCCGGGCGGCAGAAGCGATCGATCTGAGACTCGAAAAACGCCCGATTTGCCTTCAAATGTTTCGGATTCGGGTCATCCAAAGGATACAGCAGCGCCGTCCGCAAAGCTTGAATAACCGCCGAAGTAACGCAGTACATCGATCGCTGGAACGTCACCCCAATCTGATTCAGGATATCATCTTCGCCGCGGCATCGCTGCCTGTAGAAATCCATCAAATAAGGCGGCAGGAAGTGCAGCATATCTTGGGCTAGCAGCGTCGGCGGGATGCCGGCAGTTCCTACAGGGAATTTGTCTGCATACAAAATACCGTAGTGGAAGTCTTTTTGGTCGTCGGGAACTTCCTTGGCTTGGGCGTTGTAAGATTTGGTTCCCCGGAACGGCGAAGTGCGGTAAAATACCGATTCTACGTAGGGTAGCGCTGCCTCGTACAGCCAAGTGAAACCTTTGGATTTTGGGATGATTTCGTAGGTTTCGCCGTCGATGAGAACGTGGTGGTAAATCGGACGACCGGCGATCGCAAATATACCATTTACCAGGAAATCCATCGCCTGGGGTACTGTGGTAATTTTCCCTTCGTCGTACAAGTCGGAAACTTCAAAAAACACGGGTGCCATTACTTCCCAGAATAAACCGAGATTGCTGTAATAAGACATCTGGCGGCACTGTTCCAAAAACATTTCGGGAAATGCTTTGTGCAGGCCCAGCATGAACGGGTCTTTTTTGAAGTAAGCTTTAATTGCGCGATCGGCATTTGCTTTGTATTCGTCGCTGTCGAGATAGGGGTCAAACTGGTTGACAGGAACGTACATCCCCCGGTGCCACAGCATTGACCTCATGCACTCTTCGGCAAATTCCATGTTAATGCGATCGTGCCACAAATGGTGAAACAAACGTGGCTTTTTGCCAGTTTCTCCATTTTCCATGAACTCCAAAAGTTCCGGGTGTGCGCTTCCAGTCCCCCGCCAAATCCGTAAATCTGCACCGTCACCTGAATAGTGATTTTGCAAGTCTAAATACTCCTGGGGTAAGAAGTATTTAAAGAAGGGAAGCGGGTTTAAAAATACCCGTTCCGCGATGTAAAGTAAATCCCGCCAATAGAAATCCATCGGTACCGCGTAGGCCTTCCAAATCGCGATGATTTGCATCAGATTTTCCGGCGTATCTGGAATCATCGCGCCGCCAGCTTCCAGTCTGTGAATGACTTCGGCAAATTCGTGTTTGGAAGGAGGCAGTTTAGTTGCTGGTTTAGTAGGAGTTTGTACCATTGTTTCTTCCTTGGTTTGAATGAATCTCAATATTTAGAAATATTCGCAAAGTCTGCGGCAGCGCAATGCTTGGAAGTTGCTAGTAGGGAAATTGCTGTAACTGCACCTGAATTTAGAATTTTTTGCGGTGTTCCAAACTTTTACACAGTTATGGTGGTAGTTGACTGGTTGTTTTTATTTTACCATAATTAGAATCCGAATTCATATCATGTCCGGTCGATCACCATAACAAAAATAGTTCGTAGTGCGGACTTAAGTCCGCTCCGGCTGCGGACTGAAGTCCGCACTACAAACTAATCTTATTGTGGTCAGTCCACCGGAGATGATATCAGAGGGAAGTTCGGTAACGAATTGTATAGCGGGTTTAACCGATTCAATGGATGAATGTTGAGGGAAGAAGGAAGATGGAAGAGAAAAGAAGGAAGAAGTAAGAAGGAAGAAAAAAGATTTTTCTGAGTTCCCGCTCTCCCCCTCTCCCATTCTATTTCTCAGATTGATAGCTGACAGCTACTTGAGTATATCTGCCCGTTGATAGAGTTACTGCCATCGCATTTGTAGTAGATTCGCTCCACTTCAGCAGCCACACTGGTTGAACTCCCAAGAAGAAAATGATTGCCGCTAAAACTAGGGCTGGCATATTTTCGGCAAACTTCACTGGAGGATAGTAAGCCGTGGCATTGTCCAACTTTCCAAAACAGGTGCGGTTGAGCAGAATTACAAAGTAAACTGCTGTTAACCCGGAGGCTAAAATGCACAGTAAAGTCGGAATTGGAAATGCTGAGAAACTGCCTTGAAATACTAAAAATTCGGCGATAAAACCGACTAAACCGGGAATTCCGGCGCTGGCCATGCCGCCCAAAACTAACAGCGAACTCGCTGTGGGTAAACCGCGCATCGGATTCATTAAGCCGTTGAGCACGTCCAAATCCCGTGTGCCGGCTTTGGTTTCGATGATGCCTACGAGATAAAACAGCAAGGCTAAAATCAAGCCGTGGCTTACCATTTGCCCGACAGCGCCGATTAAGGAGAGTTTGGTGCCGGCGGCGCAGGCGACGAGGATGTAGCCCATATGCCCGATCGAACTATAGGCTACCATGCGCTTGATATCTTTTTGGGCGATCGCGCTCAAAGCACCGTACATCACGCTCACCGTACCGATTATCGCTAAACCAGGAGCGACTATCGACCAAGTTTCGGGAAACATCTGCAAACCAAACCGCACTAAGCCGTAAGTTCCCAACTTCGCCAAAACACCTCCCAACAGAATTGCTGTTGCTGGCGAAGCTTCCACGTAGGCATCCGGCAGCCAAGTGTGGAGGGGCACTAAAGGAATTTTAATTGCCAACCCAAACAAGACAATTGTTAGCAAGATTAATTGCGTGTTTAAGGGCAAATCTTGAGTAGTAATTGCACTGTAATCGAAGTTTAAAGAGCCGCTCAGCCAAGCTACGCCCAAAAATCCGCCTAAAACTAAAAGTCCCGAAACTGCCGTGTAAATCAGAAACTTCATCGCAGCGTATTCGCGCTGTTTGCCGCCCCAAATCGCAATCAACAGGTAAAAAGGAATTAATTCTAGCTCGTAAAATAGGACGAACAGCAGCAAATTTTGAGACATCAAAGCTCCCGCCACCCCCGCATTGATCAGCAAAATCAAAGCGTAGTAAAGCTGGGGGCGAGCCATACCTTCACCAGTACCGTAAATCACTAATAGCGTCAGCAATCCGGTTAAAACTAGGAGTGGCAAAGATAAGCCATCAATTCCCAAGTTGTAGCTCAAACCCAATTGCGGAATCCAAGGCAAATATTCTTGAAATTGTAGCCCTGAATTTGTCGTGTCAAATTGAGTTAGCAGCCAGAGATTCAACAGGAAAACGGCAGCAGCGAAGACGGAAGCGACGGAGCGCACCCGCATCGCATTCATTTTTCCGGGCAAGAACCCGACTACCGCAGCGCCCAACGCGGGCAACCAGAGCAACGCACTAAGCATAATGTGTGAAGAGTGAAGATTCAGTTGACAGTTGACAGTTGACAGTTGACAGTTGACAGTTGACAGTTGACAGTTGACAGTTGACAGTTGATAGTTGACAGTTGACAGTTGACAGTTGATAGTTGATAGTTGACAGTTGATAGTTAATATCTAAGTTTTTAGACAGTTTAAATTTTACTGCTTTCCCAAGAGGTTTTTCAACAGTTGGTATTTAACAATTGACAACTATCAACTATCAACTATCAACTCTCAACTGTTTACGACTCAATCAGAATATTGACTGCACCCGTGTCTAAATCGTAATATCCACCGACAACTTTCAGTTTATTCTCCTCAATTAACTTAGAGATAACTGGAGATGCTTTCAATCTTTTAGCTTGCAGCACCACATTGGCTTTGCAGGCATTTTCTAGACGATCGCCTGCTTGGCCTTTCGAGCTTTCTACAGCAGGCCTAATTGCGTCGAGCAAACTGCCAATTTGACCGGGAACTTGAGCGCCTTTGATGGTTGCATCTACCGCACCGCAACGTTTGTGACCGATTACTACCAGCACTTTTGCTCCCAACACCAGTGTGCCAAATTCCAGGCTGCCAATTTCTTCTGGAGTAGCCACATTTCCGGCTACGCGACATACAAATAAATCTCCCAATCCCTGATCGAAAATAATCTCAGAAGGAAAGCGGGAATCTGCACAGCCGAGAATAGCAGCAAATGGTTTTTGAGCTTTGGCAACTTCAACGAGGCGGGGTAAGTCTTGGTTGGGACTTTGGCGTTTTCTGTCAACAAATCGCTTGTTCCCCTCCATCAATTTTGCCAAAGCGACATCGGGAGTGAAGTCATTTTGAGCAATTGCTGGTTCGGGTGAAGCCACATCAGCACCTACTCGTGCTGCGAGTATTCCTGTACCTATTGCTCCTGCGACAAATTTGAGGGAGTTGCGCCGGGAAAGATTTACTTGTCTGCGATCGTCTTTCATGTATTCTGCCTTGTTGGATTGAGTTTGAAATCTTTATTCAAGACTTCATTTATTTAAGATTTTAGGTTAAAAGTGTCACCTAAAATCTTCAACTTTATATCTCTTTACCCGCCCACAATCAGCGAGAGGCGAGCCAACAGAGGCCAGCTTACGAGCAATCCTAAAAGTGCCACTCCGAAGAGAATTGTCAGGGCATAAAACTGAGTTTGACCCGTAACGTTGTATTTGAGGCTTTGCCCGCCGAAAACTGTGGCAAAACCGATTAAGTTAACGAATCCGTCAACAATATTGCGATCGAACCAGGATATGATTTGGGAAACCAGACCGACGGCAAAGATGATGGTCACGCGGTAAAGTTGGGCGGTGTAAAAGTCGTAGGCAAAGAAGTCTTGCACGGCTTGAGAACCAATTCGCACTGGTTTTTCCCACTTTTCGTTCAGGTAAATAAATGCTCCGGCACCAATGCCGATCGCACTTGACAAAGCTAACAGTCCGGCCGCAGTATAATTCAAAGTTGCCAAAGGCAGTAATTCCCAGGCGGCGAGCAAGTGTGGGACGTGCAAGGTAAATCCCATTAACACTGTCATCGGCAAGACAAAAGGCCAGGCAACTTCGGGCGAACGTTCAGTCATTTGCTTCGGTTTGCCACCGAAAACTAAACCGAAAACGCGCACTAAGCCAAAAGCAGTCACGCCGTTCACAAACAGCACTACTACTAACAGTGAAGGATGAGTTTTAGCAAGCCCGCCTGCTAATTCTGATAAAGCCCAGAAGCAGCCGAAGGGTGGCAGGCCCATCACTCCAGCGGCGCCAACAAGAAACGATATTCCCGATATCGGCCGCTTCGCCCACAAACCGCCGAGATATCGGACATCCTGAGTGATGCTGTTCCAAACTACTGAACCGATGCTCATCACCAACAAACCCATTGCTAAGGTGTAGGCAAAGATTAATGTCAAAGCTGTGTGGGTTTGTCCGGTGCCGACGGCGATAAATACCAAGCCCATGTAAGAGCTAACTATATAGGAAAGCGTGCGCTTGATGTCGATTTGGGCGATCGCAATTAAAGACGCACCCACCGCCGTTGCAGCACCCACAATAATAGTTGTCTTCAGCCCCACGGGCGACAATGCAATCACGGGCTGCAATTTAATCAAAATCCAAGCACCGGTTTCCACAACCACTGTGTTCCGCAAAATCGTTGCCGGCAAAGGGCCTTCCATCGCCTCATCCAGCCACAGGTGCAGGGGAAACTGAGCGCATTTGCCCATCGGGCCGGCAATCAAAGTTAAACTCAACAGCGTCGCCACTGTGGGGTCAATGTTTGCAGTCTTAGCCCAAACTGCCAATTCGTCAAAATTCCAAGTTCCAGCCAGCGGCAGAATTGCAACTACTCCCATCAACAGGAATAAGTCTCCTACCCGCTTAGTCAAGAAAGCATCGCGGGCGCCCGTCACCACCAAAGACTGATTGAACCACAGCCCGATTAGCAGGTAAGTTCCCAGAGTCAGGACTTCCAGAATCATGTAGCTGAAAAACAGGGAGTTGGACAAAACCAAGCCGCACATCCCCGCTTCAAACAGCCCCATCAGGGAAAAGAACCTAGCCCAGCCCCAGTCCATTTCCATGTAGCCGACTGCATAAATCTGCGCCAGAAAATTCAGTCCCGTAATCAAAACTGTCGCCCCGACGGTGACAGCAGAAATGTCTACGGGAATGGTTAAGTCTAAACCTGCCACATTCAGCCAGGGAATGAACTGGTGTTGTGCCGGTTGGTTCCAGATAGCTGTCAGGGCGATGACGCCGTGAAGGAAAGCGAAGAAAGTTAAGATGGCGTTTACGTAACCGGAGGGTCTAGGCCCCGTGCGGCGAGTTACTGCTGGAAACCACAATATCGACAGAAATGCGCCGATGAGTGGATAGCAAGGTATAAACCAAACGGTCTGGAGTAGGATTTGAGCCATTGGCACTACCTGTAATTGTTACAAAACTTGAAAAATCTGAGAATAATCTCGACGCCAGAAGGCTGAGGTCATTCGCCAGAAGTAAAGAAATTTTGGGGGTAAATGCGAGTTTTTCGTCATTCTGAAACTGCGCGCTTCAAAATAGACTTATTAATTTTATATTAAGGATTGCCTGAAATTTTCATATTTCTCAATTCAGCATACTTATATACAGATAAATTCTGCTTATCGGATGTAAAGATCAGACGGCGGTTGAAACCGCGCCTACACAAACGATGTCCGCCGGACGCCGACTCAAGAGAGAATAACATAGGATAGGTCTTCAACCGGCGTCCGGCGGGTTTTGCCTGTATAGACGCGGTTTCAACCGCCCAGTCTTCTTCTAAGGATTAAAGTCGCTCAATTTCCCGAGCTAGTTCTGGGAGTTTGGCTTGTCGCTGTCCGATCGCCCTTGCTCTCACATTCAAGAGACCGATCGGCGTATTTAACAAATCTACCAGATCGGCACGGGCGATCCTCTTCGAGGGCTTCGCTAACGCACATTTAGCAGTAGCAACCGGCAATTCCTTTAACAGCCATCTAGCCAGCCGATACAAATATTCCCCTGTGGTGAATTCTCGCATCAAATCGACACCGTGGAGTTCGTGCAAATATTTATTCGACTCGCCGTAACGATACCATTGACTTTGTAACTGTTTTATTGTATTGCGGTGGCGGTGTCGGGCGATCGCATTTTCGGCAAAATACATTTTATAGGATGTTTCCCGCAAAATCCGCCAGCACAAATCCGCATCGCCACCGCTCGTAAGGTAGGGGCGAAACAAACCGACTTGTGCTAGAATTTCTCGGCGCACAGCTAAGTTAGCCGTTTGACCGTAGGGACAAAAAGGGTGAGCGAGAGTATGTTTTTGAGATAAAGTATTTTCGCGGGCGGCGTGTTTTTCTAAGAGAGTGTTACCGGGAAGGGCGAGGATTTCACCGCAGGTAATTCCTATTTCTAAGTTAGCGAATGGTTCGACTAAATTTTGCAACCATTGAGGTTCGGGGCGACAGTCTGCGTCGGTAAAGGCGATGATTTCGCCTGTTGAGGCGCGCATTCCTTTGTTTCTGGCTGCGTAGGAACTTTGAATCGTATTTTCGGTGAGATTGCGAATGGTGATTTGATTGAATCCCTCTTGCTTGGGGGATTTGGCTGCTGCTTGAAGGATAGTTGAAGTGTAATCGCGACTTTTGTTGTCTACTAAGAGATATTCTACTCTGTTTGTTGGATAAGTTTGCGATCGCAGACACTCAATTAAATCCGGCAAATCCGTCTCCCCGTTATAAACAGGTACCACAACCGAAACAATCGGTAAAAACTGCTCACTGTTCATTAATCCTCTCTGCTGGTTGTTGAGTCAATCAGGACTTGCATTCCTTACTACGAACCAGTTTGTAGTGAGGACTTCAGTCCTCTCTTGCCAGTTTGTAATGAGGACTTCAGTCCTCTCTGCTGCTTGTTGAGTCAATCAGGACTAAAGTCCTTACTACGAACCAGTTATCTAATAATTTCTACTTCTGTACCTTTTTGTACAAACTGATACAACTCGTCAACATCCTTATTTTCCAGAGAAACGCAACCCAAAGTCCAATTCGATCGCTCTTTGATAATTTTCTCTGAATTAGCAGGCACGCCGTGAATCCCAACCTCGCTGCCAATACTATCGTACCATTTGATTGTACCTGCTTGCTTGGCTTTGATATGTTTTCGCCAAGATTGTTTGCTGGGATAATCCAGCCAGATAAATTTCGACCAAGCTGCGTGAGGATAAAAATCTTTTATGCTAAAAATTCCTTCCGGCGTCCGCGAATCGCCTTCTTTTAGTTTATCGCCTGCGGGATTGCTGCCAAATACAACAGGATAAGATTTGACAGGCTTTTTGTTTTCATAGACAGTCAATCTGTATTTTGATTTTTCCACCAGGATGGAAATTCTATTTTTATCTAACTTATCCGGTTCGCCTAAAATTTGTGATAGGGGTTTGCCGTAGTTGAATAAATTATCTGGTGGTAATTGGGTATGTAAAACATTTAACTCATCAGCCGGACAATTACTTAAGCAAAAAACATCTAAAATGTAGGGAATGGGAACAGCATAACCCAGTCTAACAAGTTTCCAGTAAAAAAAGGAACTCACAGTTAGCAATAGAATGCTGGCAGATGAAGCAATTATCCAAATATTGCCCTGTCTTTTTTTAAGTTCCATTGCATTAACTGGGGCTATTATAGCGGTTCTCAAAAAAGTGAGGTACGTTGTTGGGATGGGAGCCCTCTTATATTTATTATATAGTAAGCGAGGTCGCATCAAAAACTCCATTTATAGTCATACCTCATCTTTCTGATAAAGGCTATATCATCATTTTAGCTTATGAGCTTGGAACAGGCAAGATGCCTGTTCCACAACAGATTTAATATTAGTGGCACAGGCCGGAAAGCCTGTGATTTAGCTAGATTTAATATTAGTAGCACAGGCATCTTACCTGTTTTTTTATTCTATCTAAAACGGGCAAGATGCCCGTTCCACAACTGCATGAAGTTCTTGTGTAACGGGCATCTTATTTGTTTTTCAACATGGCTGTAAATATCAGCTACATATGCTGTAAAGTCTGTTACTAATCCGCTGTTAACTGTTGCCAGCCAACATCAAAATCATTAACACTAACACCCCGTTAGTTAAATAAAAGATACCAACCACCTGAGTTTCCAACCAGCCGCAGAGTTCTAGATGGTGGTGCAGGGGAGCCATTCTTAAAAGACGCTTGCCAATGCCATCAGGGCCTTTTGTAGCTTTATAATAAGCCACTTGAGCAATTACTGACACTGTTTCAATCAAGAAAATCCCACTGATTATTAATAATATCCAAAGGCTATTTGTTAATAAAGCTACCGCACCCAAAGCACCGCCCAAAGCCAACGCACCTGTATCGCCCATAAATACCCGGGCTGGATTGCGGTTGTGAGCTAAGAAACCGAAACAACTGCCGCTAATGCAGACACAAAATATCATTAATTCTGGCGAAGTTGATGCTACAGATGCACCTAATCCCAAAAGTGCGATCGCACCTAAACCTCCCATCAAACCATCAACGCCGTCGGTAAGATTAGTAGCATTGCTTTCGGCAACTAACACAAAACCAGCTAGGGGCCAAAACAAGAAACCTAAAGGCAATACCCAACCGAAAGGCAAAGCAATGTTCGTAGAAATAGTTGGATTGTGGAACATCAACCACAGACAAAAAAGAGCTGCAAAACCTACTTGCAAAGCCAATTTCATCCGAGGTGAAATACCTTTATTCGACTTGCGACGGAGAATTTGCCAATCGTCGAGCCAGCCGATGAAACCGTAAGCTAAAGTTAAAGCCGATACGGCAACAACATCTGAGTTAAATCTCGACCAAAGTAATGCTACTACGACTCCTGCTGGCACAAAAAATATGCCTCCCATTGTCGGCGTTCCCGCTTTTTTTAAGTGGGCTTGGGGGCCGTCTTCGCGAATTATTTGTCCGGCTTTCAGTTGCTGGAGTACGGGCACAACCAGATAACCTAAACCCGATGCAATGAGAGCACAAACAGCTAGTGGCATAAATAGCGATGCAGGCGCATCCAAAAATCTACCCGCTGCTACATCTAAACCGATCGCTACAATGCCGAGTCCCAAACCCAGCAGCAGGAATAAATTCCTGCCTGTAAGTTTGAAAGGCATAGTAAAAGGGATTTTCTCATCCACAAAGTTATCCATATCACTCCTCAACACACACCATTTGAGAATAAGCATTTGACAATTCGAGAATAGGGTGGGATACAGGAGATTGGGAAATCTCTTGGTTTTTTTTCCCTGTTTCTGGTTGATTCGTTGACCAGCCAAAAACGTTACAAGCCCTAAACTTCAGTAATCGATTCTCCCCAAATTTTAGACTCAAGTTCGGCTTCCGGTTATTCACGAAGCTGCAAGTGAATCTAAAATCTAAAATCTAAAATCGACTTACCATTCTACAGTTATTCGTCGCCTACACCCGCATCATCTTCTGCTTCTTCTTCTAAATCATCGTAAGGGCTGTCGTCAACTGCCATCAACTCGGAAATTTCTTCTTCGTGCAGATAGTCGGGTTCTTGGACATCCCTTGCTAAGAGGCGATTGTTAGATTCCAACCAGTCTAAAAGAGAAGATTGCTGCTTTAATGGAATTACATCGGCAGGTAAGTGGCGAGGTATTTGACGCAGAGATGGGTTGTACATGATTATCGGTTTCTAAAGACAAAGACGCGATCGAGATCGAGTAGAACTAATGTTGTGCCGACTGACTGCTCCTTCCATCGAACACTTGCAAATCGGGCATTTAGCAGAGCTAAGGCATTATACCACAGACACTCTTTGGTTCCGGATCGGATAGGATGGCTGACTGGTTCGGGCGATCGCCCCCAATCATGGGCGCCAGGATAACATTAAAATCCGATATTGCCAATCCCTCTTTAGCCATAAGTATTGTAATCTGAGGCGATCGTTTTTGAAAGTATCGCGGGACACTGGGCCAGCCAGCGGTTGGGTTAAAACAGTTTCCTGGTTTTGCGTCAAAGCCTTATGGTGAAAGCCTTTTACCTTCTTCAACCAATTCTCGAACAATAAATCTCAGGATGGATATAACAGCGGCGATTTTATACCACAAAGACGGTTACGACACCGGAGGGAAAAGACTTCTGGGGCGTCATTCAGCCGGAGAAGGATTTCTCAAAAGCTTAGTCCAACACGGTACTGCTGACTCTCTCTACTGCTGCACAGACAGCGAAGCAACATTTAAGGAGTTTTGTTCGCGCATCCAACCGTGGCTGCAACAACCTCGGAAAGTCCGCTGGATTTCGACGGATCGACTAGATTTGCTATCTCAACCAGGTACAATCTATCGACCCGATCCCGCCCTTGCCGATATGGTTTGGGGGCGCAGATTTGTCAATCAGCGGGCTTACAGCGTTTGTGGCGTTACCCATACGATCGCAACTAAGTATGTCATGGAGTCGATCGGCAATTTGATAACAGCACCGGTTCAACCTTGGGACGCCCTCATCTGCACCTCTAACGCCGTGAAAAACACAGTAGAAGGAGTTCTGAGGGAGTGGTCTGAGTATTTAGCGCAGCGCAACGGCGGTCAACCCGAAATTTTGGTCAAATTGCCAGTTATTCCCCTAGGAGTGGATTGCAGCGCGTTTCCGCAGGGTGTGGAAGCAGTCCAGGCGGGCGATCGACAACGACAAGAACTCGGCATTTCTCCGGGCGATATAGTCGTGCTATTTGTCGGGCGATTGACTTTCTCTGCCAAAGCTCATCCGGTACCAATGTACATCGCCTTGGAGCGCGCCGCCCAACAAACAAAGGCGAAAATCCACTTAATTCAAGCCGGTTGGATCGAAGATCCGAGAGAAGAACCCGACTTTAAAAATAGCGCGAAAATCTTTTGTCCGTCGGTGAATGCTATTTTTGTAGATGGCAGAAAGCCGGAAATTAGAGTTAATATTTGGTCTGCCTCCGATATTTTTATTTCGCTGTCCGACAACATTCAAGAAACCTTCGGACTAACACCCATTGAAGCAATGGCCAACGGACTGCCGGCAATTGTTTCCGACTGGAACGGATACAAAGAATCAGTACGGCACGAAATCGACGGCTTCCGCATTCCCACACTCATCCCGCCCCCGGAAGCTTGTTTGGATTTAGCCCTAAATTATCTCGACGGGAGTTTGAATTGGCCGACTTACATGGGTCACACTTCCCTAGCCACAGCAGTTGATATTGACGCCTGCACCCGCGCTTTGTGCAAATTAATTGAAAACCCGGAATTGAGAAGGCGGATGGGTGAAAGTGCGAGACAAAGGGCGAGAGATATTTATGATTGGAAAGTAGTAATTGCTGCTTACGAACAGTTGTGGCGGGAATTAGCAGAAATTAGGGTTTCTGCACCAGAGTCTGCACCTGCAAAAGCCGGGAAGCCACCTTATCCGCTGGGGGACGATCCGTTTCGGGTGTTGGGTCATTATGCGACTAGAACTTTAACCGATGATACGATCTTGAGTCTCGGTGCGATCGCCACACCGGAACTGTTGAGAGAGTTGCACACAATTTGGTTTACGAGCTTCGGTCAAGACCGGAGAATCTCTGTTAAAGTTCAGATAGAGATGTTGAATGCGATCGAGCAAAAGGGTGCGATCGGCGTCGGGGAAGTTCTCAGGCGTTATGCAACAAACGAGCAAGAATCAGCATACCTCTATCGGACGCTACTCTATCTCGTGAAATTTGGTGTTTTAGTCATTGGGAATGGGTAATTGGGAATTGGGAATTGGGAATTGGGCATAGGGCATAGGGCATGGGGCATCGGGCATTGATTGCTGGTTGGGGTGCATTTGATTAGTGAAGAGGGCGAAGCATGACCGCATATAAGTTATTAGTTATCATCCCATATGGACTGCGGTCATGCTTCGCCCCTACAGATATATTATTTGCCAAAACCAGATGCAGTCGCTGGGTGTTTTTTATGAGTTATTGGTATACTAATAACTAATAACTAATCACTAATCACTATTGACAACTAAGAGGGCGGGCCCGCACCATCCACCGCCCCTACGAACCGACAACTGTCAACTGTCAACTGTCAACTGTCAACTTATGCTTAAAAAATCTGCACTATTAGAGATAATTGCTGGTAAGAATCGCGGTTTGCTGGCGACTCCAAACGACAAACAGGCGATCTTAAGTGCGATCGCCCAATTGGAAGATTATAACCCCACACCACGCCCTGTAGAAGCCCCAGAGCTTTTAGATGGCGATTGGCGGTTGTTGTACACCAGCAGTCGCGCCCTGCTGAATCTTGACGGTTTTCCGTTGTTGAAATTGGGTCAAATTTATCAATCCATCCGCGTCAAAGAATCCAAAATTTACAACATTGCCGAACTTTACGGCTTGCCTTACTTAGAAGGAATAGTCAGCGTAGCCGCCAGATTTGAGGCGACTTCGGAACGCCGAGTGCAGGTGAAGTTTGAGCGATCGATTTTGGGTTTAAGCAGGTTAATCGGCTATGAATCTCCTGCTAAATATATCAATGAAATTGAGTCGGGAAAAAAATTCGCTGCTGTAGATTTTGGGTTAGATACTCGCGAACAGCAGGGATGGCTAGATGTTACTTATTTGGATAGCGATTTGCGGATCGGGCGCGGTAATGAAGGGAGTGTCTTTGTGTTGACAAAAGAGTGATTTTGTGATGTTTGATTGAGTTCGATCGCTCTTAAGACTTCTCAAATTTTTAAGCAATTCTCGCTAGAATAGAAGCGTCAGGGGCATGAACACTTAGACATTTTCAGAATAAATCTATATAATCAAGTTAATTGAATTGAAAAAATGTATGACAACAACAACTGTAGTAGACATCGGGACTTTAATTATCCGCGATCGCAACCTTCGAGGCGGCCGTCCCATTATTGCTGAAACTGGTACTTCTGTCCGCCGCATCGCCGTTTTGTACAAGCAGGGTAATAGTGCGGAAGAAATTGCTAGGCTGATGACTCACTTATCGATCGCACAAGTTTATGCAGCTTTAACGTATTATCATGCTAATCGAGCAGAGATTGATACAGATTTAGCAGAGGAACAAGCAGCTTACGAACAGTTAGCAGAGTTACACTACAAAAACCTGAAGACAAATCCATGAGCATTATTCTACTGCTGCTAGACGAAGATGCTATGAATTCGGCTCTGCTTGATGCTCTACGCCTGCGGAGTGTTGATGTTATTTCTGTTGCAGAAATAGGAATGCTGTCTCGCAGGGATGAAGAAATTTTGTATTGGGCTAATAAAAATCATCGAGTAACCTATAGCTTTAATACTAGGGATTTTTATCGATTGCATACTGATTTGAACACCCAAGGGGAAGAACATATGGGGATAATCTTGGGACAGCAGAATTATTCAGTTGGGGAACAATTGCGTCGCTTGGTAAAAATTATAGCTAGTAAATCCGCAGAGGAAATGTACAATCAAGTTGAGTTTTTAAGTGCTTGGGGTGAAGAATAAGCGATCCCCTTAACTCATTCTCCTCAATTTATCTTTCTTTCATCCGCGTTTATCCGCGTTCATCTGCGGTTGAAAATCAAAAATGTATGACTTTTGCAAACAATTCAACACTTACTAAAATCCTCAAATCCACAGCCGATCGCAGCTTTAGATATGATAACCGTTAAAACTTAGCGTTAAGAATTGACAATTGACAATTATTGTGATATCTGCTTGAATTTTAATGGGAAAGGCGTTAGTACATTCCCGCCAAGAAACTTACTAACGCCCTTTCTGTACTCCTTACGAATACAACAAGATTATGCCACAAAACGGTTATCAACAGGGATTATCGGCGAATCCTAGTGCGATCGCGTACCAAAAACGCCTTTACCCTTGGGCGATCGCCAAACTCATGCCAAATATGCAGCGGACTGATGTGGGCAGGTTTCGCAGGCGATCGGATGCTGACGGGCACTTGCTGTGTCTGCGTCAACTCATGCCTCAAGCTTCGCTGCTGGTAGTCTTTGACTTGCAACCAGACTAACATTTGGGGCGATCGCGCGATCGCCCTCCCTCTAAAAATAGGGGCTTTTTTCGCGCGATCGCCCTCTAAAATTGGAAAGTTATGTGAGTTTGAGATTAAACTAAAAACTTTAAGCTAGGCTGCACAGGTTTTCATTGTTTAGCTAAAATCACATAAGCTAGTATAAAACTATCCTTAATTTGTTGGTGAATTATGACTGTCATAACTGCAAAATTCATCCTTCCTGAAGCGGGCAAAATTCCACAATGGCAAGCCGCAACATGGGAAGATTATGTTGCGGCTTGCGAAAATCCGTCTTTAGCGGAAGCCAAAATTTTTTTTCATGAAGGATATCTTTGGATCAATATGGGTAATGAAGGGCCTCAGCACGCCAGATTTAACGATCTGTTTACTATCATATTTTTTGTGTGGTTTACCACCAAAGTAGGACAAACTTTTGATTCTCTCAGCGGTTGTGTAATTGAAAAATCTAAAGTGGGTTCAGGTGCGCCAGATAAAGTTTTATACATTGGCGGAGATTTCCCGCAGTGGCAAAAAGGGGAACCTCGACGCATTAATCTCAATCAATGGCGAGTTCCCGATTTAGTTGCAGAGATTTCCGATACTACTTTGACGAGCGATTTAGATGAAAAAAAGCGCTTGTATGCTGCTTTAGGAATTCCTGAATATTGGGTAGTAGATATTAATGGCGTGAGAGTATTAGCATTTCGCTTGCAGGAGAATGGGAAGTATCAGGAATGCGAGTTTTCGGTAGCGCTTGAGGGATTGCCAATTGCTTTGCTTTCGGAGACTTTAAAGCTTTTGACTGAAGGAAATGGGACGGCGGCGATGTGGTTTGCTCAACAAATTGGGAATTTGTAGAGAGGTTGACGAAAAATGCCATCGCCCGCAGCTCACCATACTTTTTTCAAGCTCGACTTTAGGGCGGGCACAATTTATGAATATTTTGATATTTGTGCTAAGGTAAGTAAGTAGGCGGGATTCAACAGAGCTATGTAAAAATATGTAAACAGGGCTAATTTAGCCACGCTTAGGGCATTTGGATACTTGACAATCGTTTACATAATTGCGTTTTACAGCGCCTACATAGTTAATCTAAAAAATATGTCACGATCGTGCAGTAACCTTTCTATTAATTAAAGGAGCAAGTCAATGAATATTGTCTTAAAGCCGGAATACGAAGAGTTTATTCGATCGCAAATTCAAACCGGAAAATATGGCAGCGTTGAAGAATTAATTGGAGAAGCGATCTTACTTTTAAAACAACGAGAACAACGCATCGAAGAGCTGCGCCAGAAAATAGAAGTTGGAACTGCACAAATTGCTGAGGGAAAAGTGACAGACGGAGAACTTGTATTTGCCAGACTTCAAGAAAATATCGATAAAATGCAACAGTCAGGAGTGTCAGTAACCCTGTCCTAAAGGGACGCTCGCTTGTAAGAGCAATCAAGCAATCTGTGCCGATCGGCTATCGTCTTAACTGACTAGCATTATTTAAGTCATGACACTCCTTGAATGCGACGCTAGTTGTCCGGTATCTATACCTGATGAAGTATTAACATTGATGCCTCAAAACAAAACTCCTAAAGCAGAGATTGCATCAGGGGTTTTTTATTTGTACGGGCGATCTGAAGTGGGCGATCGACGTAACCTCGTTGTTTCAGCTCTTTGTGTAAAATAAGTAGTAGCGATATCGCTACAAACCATTGTATTCTCTTTCCCTTTCCCGCATACTAATAACTGAACAGAGGTCGCTAGATAAAAAACCTCTATCGGGGTTATGTCTATTCCAAAGTATACAAATACCTACTTCAACGGATTTTGGACGTTAAACAACTGTCTAGTCACAAGGAAAGCTAATGAACAGTTATACATTTTCCGATGAATCTGTCCGAGATTTGAATGAGATTTGCGATTATATTAGTCGAAATAATCCTAGGACAGCCAGCGAGCTTTTTGATGTGATTCGTCAAAAATGTAAACTTGTCGCTGAATTTCCCAATATGGGCAAACGCTATCACAGTTTAGCCCCCAACTTGCGCGGATTTATTGTTAGGGATTATTTGATTTTTTACTACCCCAGAGCGGACGGGATTAATATTGCTCGCGTGCTGCGGGGCGATCGAGACTTGGAATTATTGTTTTCAGAATTAGGGGAAGATTAATTAGCATTGGATCGCTCGTAAAGGGCGATCGCACTCATCGCACTCTCCTCCAAAAACGCGATCGCCCTAATTTATCTGCGTTTATCTCCGTCCATCTGCCGACATCTGCGGTCAAAAAAATATCGATACCCCTTACAATCACAAACAATCTAAAATATAAAATCATAAAAAAATGCTGCGACTCTCCCAAACCCAACTCAAAATTCTCGAAGAATGCCCCCGCAAATTCCAGCATAGCTACCTAGAACTACTCGCAAGCACCGCCTCCCCTGAACACAAAGAAAAACTCACATGGGGTAGCCACTTTCACCTTTTGATGCAGCAGCGAGAACTAGGATTGTCGATTGAATCCATCACCCAACAAGACCCAGAATTAGGACGATGTGTGGCAGCATTTATCAACGCCGCCCCCGAACTTTTTGCGAATTCAGAAAATAGCGACCAAATTTTCCGCCAAGCCGAGCACCCCCGCATCTTGATTTTTCAAGACTACCTATTCACCGTTATCTATGATTTGCTAATAGCCGAACCAAACGCTGCCCAAATTCTCGACTGGAAAACCTATCCCCGCCCTCAAAAATCAAAATGGATAGCCGAAAGTTGGCAAACCCGACTCTATTTATACGTTCTAGTAGAAACCAGTGACTATTCCCCGGAACAAGTTTCAATGACATACTGGTTCGTACAATTGCAAGGAGAAGAACCGCCGCAAAAACTCACATTTTCCTACAATCAAATAGAACACGATCGCACAAAACAAGATTTAATCCAAATATTGCAGCAGCTAACCGACTGGCGACAGCGCTATACCGAAGGTGGCGAATTCTTCCCCCAAGTACAAATTAGTTCCAATCTTTGCGATTCCTGTCAATTCGCCACTCGCTGCAACCGCACCCAAAATTCCAAAGCTTCCTCATCAAATCTTCCAGCAGAAACTCCCACAAATTGGTTGCCAAATCTTGCTATAATCGAGGAGATATCTATATAATATAACCTTTGACTATCCAAACTCTTTGGACTATCGCTGGGTGGGGGCGGGTTTATAGATATTGTCGATTTGAATTAAAGATTTTTGGTGAACCCGCCCCTACTTTAATTAATGAATTAACCTATGACACAACTACTTCAAGAATTGCAAAATCAACCCTTACCCCAACCCCCTGATTGGCTGATACAAGCTGTCAGAAATCACGCGCCAGAATTACCCGGAAACTATGCCGCTGCACTTCTCTATTATAGAGGAATTCAAAACCCGGAAGAAATACCAGGTTTCCTGAATCCCAAACTTTACCAACCAGCAAGTCCGTTTGAATTCGGACTAGAAATGAACTGGGCGATGGAAAGAATCCAGCAAGCAATAAACAGCGCAGAAAAAGTTGCAATTTGGGGAGATTTCGACGCGGACGGCATTACCTCAACTTCGGTACTTTGGGACGGATTGGGAGATTTTTTTGTTCAAAATGACCAACTAACTTATTACATTCCCAACAGATTAACAGAATCTCACGGTCTTAATATTCCCGGAATAAACAATTTACATAAATCTGGAGTTAGCTTAATTATTACCTGCGATACTGGCAGCACAAATATCGCGGAAATCGAATATGCTACCAGCTTAAATATTGATACAATTATCACCGATCACCATACATTACCGGACGATCGCCCTCCAGCGACGGCAATCATCAATCCCCGGTACTTTTCGCCCAACCACCAACTGTTTAACCTGTCCGGCGTTGCGGTAGCTTACAAATTAATCGAAGCACTATACCACACATTGCCGGATATTCCGCAACGACCGCTGACCGATTTATTGGAGTTAGTGGCGATCGGCTTAATTGCCGATTTAGTCCAACTTACAGGAGATTGTCGCTACCTAGCACAACTCGGCATCGCACAACTGCAAAAACAAATCACAAATCCCACCCGTCCGGGAGTTGCAAAATTACTCGAACTGTGCAAACGAGCGGGCGATCGCCCAACCGACATTTCCTTCGGCCTCGGCCCCCGAATCAACGCCGTCAGTCGCATTCAAGGATCCGCCAGCTTCTGCGTAGAACTCCTCACCAGCCGGGACAAAAAACGCTGCGAAGAACTAGCAAATCTAACCGAAATTGCCAACACCAGACGCAAATCTTTGCAAAAAGATGTGGCCAAAGATGCCGCCGAAAAACTAGCCAAACTAGACTTGTCAACCACCAGCGTCATCGTCCTCAGTGACCCACAATGGCCCGTAGGAGTATTAGGATTAGTGGCGGGACAAATCGCCCAAGAATACGGCCGCCCGGTAATTTTATTCTGCACGGAAGGAAGCGAAGAAATCAAAGAAAGTATTCCAGAAACTAAATTTATAGATTCTTTTGACTCCGATTCAGAAACACTTTCTCAATCTAAAATCCAACATCCCAAATCTAAAATTGCCCGCGGTTCTGCCCGTTCCGCCAATCAAATCGACCTTTACCAATTAGTCAAAGACCAAGCGCATTTATTGGATAGATTCGGCGGTCATCCCTTTGCGGCTGGCTTGAGTCTCCCAGTTGAAAATATCCCGCTATTTACGGATGCTGTCAATCAGCAACTGCGACAACAATACAGCACAGATAGTTTGACAGCGGCACCTGTTCTAGCGGACTTAAAAATTACTGTCGCGGAATTAGGCAAACAGTTATTTCAAGAACTGAAATTGCTTGAACCCTGCGGCATGGGCAATCCCGCACCAAAATTGCTGATTGAAAATTGCTGGTTTAAGAATATCTACAATAGGAATATTAAAGATCCACAGGGAAAAGAAGTGAAGTATATCAAAACTTCTTTTGAAATTTGGGATGAATCTAGTCATGCAGGATTTCCCGGCATTTGGTGGGGACATTACCGAGATGAAGTTCCCGAAGGGCGGTGCGATGCGACTGTCGAACTCGATTTCAATACTTATACGTCGAACTATGAAGTGCGGTTGATAGCAGTGCGGGAACGCACGGATGACAAACAAGTTAGTTCGCAGACTAAAATTGATTGGATATTGGACTGGCGCAAGATAAATAATAATAATGAAGAGTTGCTAGCAGTTATTAGCACACACTTGGAATCGGAAAGGCTGCCAGAAAATCTAGCGGACAATTCAGCAATGCTCGATCGCGAAAACTCGATTATCCTCAAAGAATGCCCCGCAAGCTGGGACGAATTGCGCGTCTGGTTTCGGCAAGCACAGCACACTCAGAAAAAACTCGCGATCGCCTATACTTTACCCCCATTGCTACCGCCGCACCAAATCTGCCAACAGCTAATCGGCATCGCCAAATACCTCAGCCGCACCAACAAACCCGTCACCAGACAGCAACTAAGCCAAAAACTCGGCATCAGCGACACCTCGCTGCAACTTGGATTCACAACGTTAAAACATCTGGGTTTCAAAGTCAATTATCGCGATCGGGCTTTTCACATCACCAGACAACCCGAAGCCAGAGAAATCGGAGATCATACCTCCAAACCCTTATTCTCTAGCCCCTCAACTCAATTCTTAGTGCCAAATTCCCCCATCGCCGCCCGTTATGCAGCGCAATTCCTAGCAGCAGTCTGGGAAGAACAATTCCGGCGAAAATATTTCTGTGAAGTACCTCTTTCTACCATTGTGTCGATCGCCCGAGAGACCATTTTCCAAGAAGAAGATTATACAGACACTCTCTTCTAATTGAGACCTTGCACTTTTTTCCGTAACAGGCAAGATGCCTGTTCCACTCACCTGATAACTTTTAGTGTGGGGCCAGCACGCAAAATCTTAGATAGGAAATGTTTCCAAGCTTTACTCAATTTAAATTGTATATCTCAATCGTCTCCCCCCTCTCCCCCTCTCCCATTCTCCCCATTCTCCCCATTCTCCCCCTCTCCCCATTCTCCCCCTCTCCCCGTCTCCCATTCTCCCCCTCTCCCCATTCTCCCCGTCTCCCCCTCTCCCCCTCTCCCCATTCTCCCCATTCTCCCCCTCTCCCTCCCAGGGCTGATTCCTGACGTGGAGGCCACATCTCAGTTTTAAGAAATATCTTAGTTCTGAATCGATGCCGGTAAAATAAGGCATAGGGCAATGGCAGTTATCCGTTGCGAGTCACGTCCAAAACTCAAAACCCATAACTTACCACCCCAAACCCAAAACTCCCCCACCGCTTTCACTCGATCGCACATCTCCAATATAAAACCCCTATGCTCCTCTGTCCCCGCTGCCAATTTGAAAATCCCAATCTAAACAAGTTTTGTCAACAATGCGGAAATTCCCTAACTTACAAAGCTTGCCACCAATGCGGAACCCAAGTCGCTGTTAGCGCCGAATTATGTCAGAATTGTGGCGTCACAACAGGTCAAGTGTGGCGGGCGATTATCTGCGGTCGATCGAACCTTCCAGCAGTCCAGCTAGAGCAGTCAACTATACCATCAGCCGAGCTTACACAAAAAACCGACAATTTTCCAGAAACCCGATCGACCCAAAACTCTCCCCAACCGATCGCAGACACCATTAAAACAGAAATCACCGCCGATTCTCCACAACTTGATGTGGCCGAATCCAGCAGCCCAGAAATTATTGACGCTGAAATCGTCGTGGGGGCGATCGCCACCGAATCCTTTCAAACAGAACAAAAAAGCTCTACTACAACACCAGAGCGCGAAATAACCCCATCTGACAACATTTTCACGGCCGCACCACCGCCAGAACCAACCCAGGAAGCAACAGAGAACCCCGAGGGCGCATCTCCCCCATCCCAAAAAATCTCCGCCCCCTATTCCGAATATTTAATCCCTTCCCAGCCAACAGGAGCTTATTTAGACAGCCAACAGCGCTACCAACTCCTAGAAACCTTGCCAGCAAGAAAACCCTCAGACACAGTATCAGCAACAGTATTGGACTGTCAGCCGCTGCAAATGTCACCCCTCAAAGCAATGCTAGCAGCCAACTCTGCCAGCGTCGCCAAACGCACATCCCCCTACACCGCAGCAATCAAAGCCGGAGAAAATGCGACCAATTCCGCCTTAGCAGAACTTTGCCAAGGCATAGCTGAACCTTATCTGGCACTGCGGTGGCACTTCTCTCACAACCTGCCAGTCATTCACGATAGCTGGTCAGACAACCAACAGGCCGTGCTGCTGCTAGAAGACTGTTCGCAATGGCCGCTGCTGGTAGAACGCTGGAGTCAACCCGAAACTTCCACCCAGCAAATTGTGTACTGGCTGCACGAAATGACCGAACTTTGGGCGGCCCTCGAACCCTGGCGCTGCCGCCAAAGCTTGTTGGAACTAACAAATTTGCGGGTCAATCCCGACTCTTCCTTTTCCTTTGCCTCTTTGCGGTTGCAATACCTCTATCCCGAACCCGCCGGTTCAAACCTGCAACTGGTAGATTTGGGGCAATTGTGGCAGGCGATATTTAACCAGTCCGAGCGCACTCAGTTTGGCGCCTTGCTCGAACTGCTGCAACAAATGTACAGAGGCGAGATTACCACAATAGAAGAATTGCGATCGCGCCTGGAAACCGTTCCCCTCGAACTCCAATCCGCACCTTCACCAACCTTAACCCCCACCCGTTTCCAAACAGACATCCCCGACAACTCGCCCCCCGAAGTTGTTGGTGAAGTCTTAACCCAGCCCATGCCCGTCCAGATTTACAGTTTAGAAGACGCAGGTCTCACCGATGTCGGCCGCACCCGCGAGCACAACGAAGACTTCTTCAGCATCTGGACTCAGCTTAACAAACTCGAAACCTCCTTCGGTCGCATCTTTCAAACCAAAGGGCTTTACATTCTCTGCGACGGGATGGGCGGACACGACAGCGGAGAAGTAGCCAGTCAATTAGCCGCTGAAACCCTCAGGGAATTCTTCCAAACCAGTTGGGAAAATCAACTACCCGAGCCTGATACCATTCGGCAGGGAGTGCTGCTAGCCAACAAAGCCATCTTTGAAATCAATCAAAAGGACGGTCGCTCTGGCATCGGCCGCATGGGTACAACCCTAGTCGCAGTCTTAGTTCAAGACACCAAATTCGCCGTTGCTCACGTCGGCGACAGTCGTCTCTACCGACTCCGAAAGGGACAGACACTAGAAAAAATCACCTCAGATCACGAAGTAGGCCAGCGCGAAATTAAGCGCGGGGTTGACGCCGAAACTGCTTATTCCCGTCCCGACGCCTATCAACTAACTCAAGCCATTGGCCCGCGAGACGGCAATTTTCTCAAGCCAGACGTGCAGTTTTTAGACTTGTCCGAAGATACTTTATTGATTTTGGCTTCCGACGGTTTGACAGATAATGATTTGTTAGAAACTCACTGGCGTGAAACTCTCGCACCTCTGTTCAATCCCCAAGCCGATCTCGACGAGGGAGTTGCCGACTTGATTGAACTGGGCAACAAACGCAACGGTCATGACAATATCACGGCAATTATCATTCGGGCACAGGTAGGCCCATTTCGATTTTAGAATTGGGTGCTGCCAACTTTTTTAAAGGCGGTGGCGGGCAGTCTTAGATTGAAACCTGCAATTGTTGCATGGCAAAGGAAGATTAACTTTGGCATCCGTCATCAAAAACTTGTTCGGCTTGCCGCGATATTCAAGTAATGTCATTACAACAACCAGTTTTTGATTTTTAATGTTGCAGTCTGTCGATCGATCGGGAGTTAAACGCAGCGATTCTTTAATCTCTCATTCCCACGATCGGCGAGTCAAGATGCGTTGTTCTGAATTGACCCTTTAGACTAGAAATAGCCGGCTACCTAGAAAGCAGCACGAAATAAGTTTCTTATGTGTCATACATATCAGTATTGTCAACCTTCTCTCAATTTGATCTGGCAGATTAATCAAATCAATCTAAAATGCTGCTGACTCTTTTAGATCCAGAAAAAAATACCCCTCTGCAACAGTGGAGTTTCGAGAACGAGTCCATTGTCCGCATCGGCCGATCGCCTGAAAATCATGTTGTGATTCCCAATGCTTTGGTATCACGGGATCACGTGGAATTGCAAAGAGTTAAAAGCGGTGCTAACCGCCAGTGGTATTTAGTCAATTCCGGGACAAATGGCACTTTTGTTAACGGTACTCTCATGTCTCAGGGTTGGATATCCGACGGTGCCCTGATCCAATTGGCGCGGGACGGCCCAATTCTGCATTTCCAAGTTCTGACTATTCAAGTCGGCGGCAAAATTGAGGCGATCCCTACTCTCAATCCTGGGACGCCGCGGTGTACCCACGCGGGAAATCCGCCGGGTAATTTATTCTGCATCCACTGTGGGGAACCGATTAAAGTCGATCGCACAATCCGCCACTACCAAGTGCTGCGAACTTTGGGCCAAGGCGGTATGGGAACAACAACTTTAGCCTGGGATCGACAGAAAGCCAAAGCTCAACAACCGGGAAGTTCTCCCGCAGCTTCTCTGGTAGTTCTCAAGGAAATGAATGCTGACATGGCTCAAATAGTCAAAGCTCAAGAACTGTTTGAACGTGAAGCTAAAACTCTCAAAGCGCTGCACCATCCTGGTATTCCTCAGTTTTTTGACTTTTTTGTCGAAGGTGGCAAAAAATATTTGGTGATGGAAATGCTTCACGGCGAGGATTTAGAAAAACGCATTTACAATCGCGGGCCAGTTGCTCCCCAACAGGCGATCGAATGGATGATCCAAACCTGTGAAATTTTGGACTACATTCACTCTCAAAAACCCCCGATCGTCCACCGGGATATTAAACCTGCTAATTTGCTAGTGCGCCACCGGGACAATCGCATTACAGTGCTGGATTTTGGCGCCGTTAAAGAAATCGGCACTCCTCCGGGTACTCGCATCGGCGTGGAAGGCTACACCGCACCAGAACAAGACCGGGGACAGCCTCTCCCTCAGTCAGATTTATATGCTATTGGGCCGACTTTGATTTTTTTGCTGACAGCCCAAAGCCCTCAAAAGTTTTACGGAAAAATTACTAGAGGTTACGGATTTAAGCTCGATAATATTCCGACGATCGGCCCGAAGTTGCGGGAGGTCATTCTACGAACCACAGCAGCTAAACCTGGGGATCGCTTTCAAACTGCTCAACAATTAGCTAGAGCTCTAGCCACTTGTCTTTAATAGAAGGAACAGTCATTAGTCATTAGTCATTAGTCATTAGTCATTAGTCATTAGTCATATCAAATCCAGTAGCATCGGAATTATTAATATTACCGAAATCAGGAGACGGCAGTGCCGTTTCCCTACAATTAATTAGGGTAGGGAAACGGCACTGCCTTGGACTCTATATTATTCCGGTGCAGCCGGAATTGATATCATTAGTCATTAGTCATTAGTCATTAGTCATTAGTCATTAGTCATTAGTCATTAGTTGGTAAACAGTCAACTGTCAACCCTTGTTTTGCGCTCTTCGGGCAAGCTGTCAACTGTCAACTGTCAACTGTCAACTGTCAACTGTCAACCGTCAACTGTCATCACTCATTAGTGAGAAGGAAAAAGTCTGCTGTCATTCGTCAGAAGTCACTCTGAAGAAGGAAGAAGGAAGAGAGAAGAGGGAACAAGGCAGAGGGAAGAAGTTAGCAACGGAAAATTTATTGATGAAATTTAGCCGATCGCCTTTTAATTTCGGGTGCATCTCATTTTGGCGAATATATACGTAGGGGCGAAGCATGACCGCAGAAAATAGGAGATTCTAACTAATAACTTATATTCGGTCATGCTTCGCCCTCCTCAAAAGTGATATGCACCCAAGTCCTAGGTTTCCTCTGTTATTCCTCGTCCCAACCTTCTACAGCTATCAACTCGCTCACGGGGTCTTGCATAGAAAAATCAAACTCTAGGAGTTGCTGTTTCCAGTAAGGCCATTCATCTCCATAAAGTAGAGCTATTTTCCAAATGCTGTCTGTCGGCTTGATAATGTCAGACGTGACAAGAGAATGCACCTGACGCTGGAACTTAACCATCGGCTGTATAACCTTCTGGCTCATAATACCTCTTGAATTGTTTAAATCTTGTTTAATTAACACTTCCCAGCGCACACTTTTTACCGCAGTTTCGCCAAGAACAGTCTCGCCAAGATACGTGTAGATTTTTGTCGGGAAGCTACATATTCAACTTGTATCTTAACACAGTTCATTTTGACAAGGGGCTATAAGCAGGACTGAAGAGTCAAGACCGACTGCAAAGAATTAATAATCTTTGGGATGTCCCGCTATATGCTGTCGATCGGCAGTAGGAGGTCTGCCTCCTTGATTATTTCCACATAATAGCAGATGCAATGGCTGCTGAAGGCTGGTTTTTGACAAGGCTGAGGTTCCGAGAAACTGCAATTACTGCTTGAGCGCTACTACAGCTTAATTTCCGCTTTCGGGCGAGAAAACTAAACTCCACC
This sequence comes from Microcoleus sp. PH2017_24_DOB_U_A, assembly GCF_020738205.1. Taxonomy (NCBI): domain Bacteria; kingdom Bacillati; phylum Cyanobacteriota; class Cyanophyceae; order Oscillatoriales; family Microcoleaceae; genus Microcoleus; species Microcoleus sp. PH2017_24_DOB_U_A. Next base: position 7,368 of record NZ_JAEQCT010000050.1, on the reverse strand, counting down.
GCACTTGTTTCAGCTTCAACGCTGGCTTTGCTGTGAGAGGGGAGTCCGATCCGGCATCTACTAATTATAACTCTATTGACGGCAAAGGTGGTCAAAAATTGTTGGATACTGTTGATCGGCATCCCCGCGACTGTCGATCGAACATTGTAGACCGCCCGACACAGGCGTGCAATTCAACAGTTGACAGTTGACAGTTGACAGTTGACAGTTGACAGTTGACAGTTGACAGTTGACCGTTGACCGAAGGAGAGCGACCTCTACCCTTAAGTCCGAGGATTGGAGTAATGAATAGTCTGATTTTAATTTCTCCCGAGCAGGCGGGCGGGCTTTCAACCAATTCTTTCTGGTAAGTTCCCAACCCATCATCCTAAATCTCAAATCTCAAATCTCAAATCTCAAATCTAAAATTGTATGACTTGGAAAAGGCGACACATTCTCACTCTGGCTGATTTTACCTCCGACGAATACGACACGGTGCTGCAAACTGCCGCCAGTTTTCGGGAGGTGCTCGGCCGCCGCACCAAGAAAGTGCCCGCCCTACAGGGTCAAGTGGTCGCGAATTTGTTTTTTGAACCTTCAACCCGAACTCGCAACAGTTTTGAGTTGGCGGCGAAGCGGCTGTCGGCGGATACGCTGAATTTTACCCCAGGCAGTTCTTCTCTGACGAAGGGGGAAACCATTCTGGATACGGCTAAGACTTATCTGGCGATGGGAACGGATTTGATGGTGATCCGGCACGAACAGGCTGGAGTTCCCAGTACAATTGCTTCAGAAATGGATCGCTTGGGTTCGAGAGTCAGCGTTCTCAATGCTGGAGACGGCCAGCACGAACACCCGTCGCAAGGTTTGCTAGACTTATTTACTATTTGTTCTTTGTTAGATGCCGAACGTCCGCGACTGGAACTTTTAGCGGGCAAAAAAATTGCTGTGGTGGGGGATATCTTGCATTCCCGGGTAGCGAGGTCTAATATTTGGAGTTTAACGGCTTCGGGGGCTGAGGTTCATTTAGCCGGGCCGCCGACTTTGTTGCCGCTGTTGTTTGCTGAGTGTGGCAATGGTAGGGAAGGTAAGTTATTTTTGCACTGGCAGCTTGAACCTGCTTTGGTCGATGCTGATTTTGTGATGACTTTGCGGCTGCAAAAGGAACGGATGAGCCAGCATTTGCTGCCGAGTTTACGAGAGTATCATGCTTTGTATGGAGTTACGCGCGATCGGCTGAAACTCTGCAAGCCGGATGTGAAGGTGTTGCACCCAGGCCCGGTCAACCGCGGCGTGGAAATTAGCTCGGATTTGATGGACGATCCGCAATTTAGCCTGATTTCTCAGCAAGTTACCAGCGGCGTAGCGGTGCGGATGGCCTTACTGTATTTGATCGGTGGCGGTAAAGTTTAGCTAGACAGGCGGGAATCCCCGCGTCCATACCCGATCGAGGGTTGGCGTGGGATGAAAGCTGTGTAAGCTGACGATTGCACCTGCTCACAAGACGCTCTTGTCGTAGCCTGCGGGAGATGCGCGGGTGTATGATGATGCGAACAAATCCCTTGCACTTGCCAATGTTTTCAGCTACAATATTCTTAGAGCAATCAAAGAAGTAATCTAAGTTTCGTGTTAAAAGCTGTCAAAGTCCGAATCTATCCTACCGTTGCCCAGCAAGTACACCTGGCTCAAGCTTTTGGTTGTGTTCGTTGGGTCTGGAATCAGTCTTTGGCTACGATGACAGCGACCTATCAAGAGACTGGTAAGGGCGTTACAGCTATGACAATGAAGAAGTCCATACCTGTGTGGAAAGCTGAATTTGAGTGGTTGTCTGAGTGTTACTCACAATGCCTTCAACAGTCAGTTTTGAATCTGGGCGTGGCTTTTGGCAACTTTTTTGATGGTCGATCCCTGTACCCAACATTCAAGAAACGCCAAGGAAAACAATCTATTCAATACCCTCAAAACGTTAAAATCTTGAGCGATCGTGAGATTAAGTTCCCTGGTAAATTGGGTGTGGTTAAAGCCATAGTTCATCGGGATATTGAAGGCAAAGTTAAAACTGTGACTTTATCCAAAAATCCTGACGGCAGATATTTTGCTTCGATGCTATTAGATGATGGGACTGAATCGCCAGAATCCAGTAGTGATGGGAATATAATTGGGATAGATCTAGGTCTAACTGATTTTGCGGTGACATCTAACGGCTCTAAATATCAACATCCTAAAGCAACCCAAAAACATGAAAAGAACCTAGCTCGTAAGCAGAAAAAACTAGCTCGTAAAAAGGATAAGACGACTAACAAAAGTCGCAAAGCAAAGCTGGCGGTAGCTAAGGTTCATTCTAAAATCAAAAGAGTCCGCGAGGATTTTCTACACAAACTATCGCGCAGGATAGTAGACGAAAACCAAGTCATAGTAGTAGAAAATCTGGCAGTGAGAAACATGGTAAAAAATCATTGCCTAGCCAAGGCAATATCCGATGCTGGCTGGGGAATGTTCTGCACTATGCTTAAGTACAAAGCCGAAATGGTGGGCAAGATTTATCTAGAAATAGGTCGATTTTTTGCCTCAACTCATCTTTGCTCGAATACCTTGAAGCCATTGCCAAAAATGGATCTGTCTGTGCGTGCATTTGATTGCCCGCACTGTAAACAGCGACATGACAGAGATATCAACGCGGCGATAAATATCAAAAATGAAGGCTTGCGCGTACTGACGTTGGGAACCAGCGTTATTGCTCCTGAAGGCTATGTAAGACCAAAACAGTATGGGCGTAAGTCTACTACTGTGGCGGCTGTGGTTGTTGAAGGGAGAAGCCCACACTCTACCCGATCGAGGGTGAGTGTGTGGTAGTTCACGTTGTCAGTTGTTAACGATATATAGCGGATCTAGCGAAAGATTCGCGGACGTTGTTGCCAAGAGAACCCTATACGTTTAAGGCTTATATAAGCTGTCAGTCATACCTCATCTTTTTGAGAAAGGCTATAACTTTGGATCTTCGATTATTTGTCACCATCAAGGGCCTCATGAAAAATAATCGTTACCAAAACCAGCTTGGTAACGATTCAAACTCTTTCTAGAAATGTAAATTACTCTAGTTAAGAATTAGTCAAGCCACGCAGTAGAAACCCAGCCCCCACCTGCAAGTTTAGCCCAGCCGTGCTTGTAATGACCGGTCAATTTCACATTGTCTCCATTGTGTAACTTGCCGATGATATGAGAACAGCGACTGGCCCGGTGGCGGATATTCAGTCTGCCACCATTGGTGGCAACTTCGGCGTAGCTGTGATGGCTGCGACCGCCGCCGCAGCGCTTGTAGTGGCAACCTGCCTGTGCTTCGCCACTCACACTCAGAATAGACAGGGCTACTGCCAGACCTGCAACGCCTACCACGGCAGATTTAGGAATTTTCAATTCCAGTTGGAGCTCGGACTCTGGAGATTCATAAGCAACAAAAGAGTGGCTCAATGCTAGTGCTTCCATAGTTTCCTCGTGATTGTGATTAACGTTTTTTCGTGCAGACTCATTTTATACTCCCCATGCCTAAAGGCGAAGGGATTCTTGACAAATCCGAATCTGGATTTTTACTCGTGGCTATCAAGTCGCCCCTACCCGCTCAGTTGAGATTTCTCCAAACATTGCGTATAGTTTTTTGACGCTTTCAGACCATCGCTAGCCAATCGCTAGCCAACAGATATACTACGCTCTACAACCTGCCATTATTTGCCCTTTAACTATTCCGAATCTTCTGGCGTCGGATATGTCAGTTGCCGGGATTTCTCCGTACTAGGATGTTTCAACACGTAGATGGTTTCTCCTACTTGCTTTGGTGACTTTAACACAACTATTTCGATTAGTGTGTAAAGAAATATTCAAGGCGGTTGAAACCGCAACGGAATTTTCCCGGTGTCGGTATTCCGGAGTTTGCGTCTTGTTCTTTGGTCAAAACAGGCGCAAGAGGTTGTTACCGTCTTGCTTTTGCCGAGTATAGGCTTGCTTTGGCTCAACTCTGCACAGGTATATCATGTCATTTAAGTAGCTTGGTGGAGCAAAAAATAAATAAAGTTTACATTTTCTGCTGAAAATTTGGACTGCGCCGATCGCAATCGGGGTTAAATTTAACTTAACTGTGTCATTCAAAAGGGAATGCAGTCATCGCTTAGAGTTGGAGATGGCTTGCAGCGAGTTGGGCATGATACTGCTTATTTTGGTGTGTTTACTGATTGAGTTGCTACAGCCCGATCGACTGTTCGATCGCACAAGTCTCCTATTCATATTCCAGCACCGTGTGAATTTGGTTCGGGCGAGTTATATTGACCCGATCGCACTGTTGCAGCCGTTCGGGGCCATAGACATCTTGCTAAAAATTGACTTTTATGTATCCTTGACAAAAATGCAAGATAGATCGCTCGCGACTTGATTTGTGTCAAGATCGATCGAGTTCTCCCGCACCATTTCTTTCGCAATGAACTATAGCGCTGCACTTTCGATCGGCACAATTCCTCAACGGAATAGTAAAGACAGTTTTGCCATTACCTTAGCTCCTTTGTCTGTAGAGGAAATCTACACTTTGGCAGATGACCCAGCGAACGGAGCCGTGGTAATGATGAGCGGTACAGTCCGCAACCAAACTGACGGTCAAGCTGTAGTTTCGTTAGAATATCAAGCCTACGAACCGATGGCCGTGCGAGTATTCCAGCAAATCGCTACTGAAATGCGCCGCCAGTGGGTCGATGTCAATCGGGTCGTCATTCACCACCGCGTCGGACACTTGCAGGTGGGGGAAATCAGTGTGCTGGTGGCTGTGGGCTGTCCCCACCGGGGCGAAGCCTTTGCAGCTTGCCAGTACGCCATAGATACGCTCAAACACAATGTACCGATTTGGAAAAAGGAACATTGGGCCGATGGTTCTAGCAGTTGGGTTAGTATTGGAGCGTGCGAAGTTACCGGTCATTAGTCAGTCGATTTTGGATTTTAGATTTTAGATTTTAGATTGACTCGCCGTCATGAATATAGGAGCAGGAACTTGGGCGTTGCCCGGAAAGCTGGTCGAAGGGTCTAAAATTTTTGGTACTCAACTCAATGCCCTGCGGCGGCTTGTATCCGTTGTCAGGGGGATCATTGACCAATAATTTCTGCATTTGGTACCCGCCACGTGATTTATCCGTGGAATCAATCCTAAATCGCAAATCGAAAATCCTCTCTTCCCCGGAATTTATCCGTGGGGTAGCCTCTAAAATCGAAAATCGAAAATCGAAAATCGATTGAGTCTACTCGCAGAAGTCGATCGCAGTTTCCGAGTCCAGGAACCAATCGCGATCGGGCAGCGTCAAACACAGTGGAATGTTCGATGAGCCAATTCCACACATGAGCGAATTTATTTCCGTGTCCTGGTCTGCGGTTGTGGCGACCGTTGAAAGAGTGCAATTGCCATCCGAAAAACTCTCTAATTATGACTTAGTGTTGCGGTGTCAGGAAGGAAATCGACCTGAGAGCACTGCCTTTTCAGAACTTTTGAAGCGGTATCAGTCCCACGTAGACAGGGTTCTGTATCACCTAGCCCCTGACTGGCAAGACCGAGCAGACTTGGCTCAGGAAGTCTGGATTCGAGTTTATCGCAATATTAACCGCTTGCAAGAGCCAGTTAAATTTCGGGGCTGGCTGAGTCGCATCGCCACTAATTTGTTTTACGATGAGTTGCGTAAGCGCAAGCGGGTGCGAACTCCGCTGTCGTTAGACGTACCCCGTGCTCTGGAAGATGGGGAGATTGATTGGGAACTTCCGGCCGACAGTCCGGGGCCGGATGAAGATTTGACAACCAGAGAATTTTACGATCAGTTGCGAGTGGCGATCGCAGATTTGCCGGAAGTATTCCGCACGACAATTGTGTTGAGAGAAATTGAAGGTTTAGCCTATGAAGAAATAGCGGAAATGACCGGAGTTTCTCTCGGAACGGTCAAGTCAAGAATTGCTAGAGCTCGCCAAAGGTTGCAGTTACAATTGCAAAAATATCTCGACGGTCATTAGCAAGGGTGATTTCCGAGGCGGGTTAAGAAGATTTGGTGAAGTTTGCTGTGACATCAAAGCTTCTATTTTACAATATAAATAAGCAGTAAATCATTCTAATAGCGAACAGATGCTTCCGCTAATTTTACAAGTGGTGTGAAATATGAATTCTAAATTTGAATCGGATAAAAATCAGAATGATCAAGGTATTGGGGATTCGCTCGCCCAAAGTCAAGGTAACAACAGTTATCCCCAAGGGAATGTAACTACTATGATGCGGGATCGCTTTGAATTGTTGAGTGCCTACATCGATGGCGAAGTGACGGCGGCAGAACGCCGGGAAGTTGAGGAATTGCTGACAAACGACCCCACGACGAAGCGTTTGTACTCCCGACTAATGATGATGCAACAGGCTTTTGGGTCAATGCCCGTACCTGCTGCGGAACAATCTGCACAGGATTTGGCGGCAAAGATTGTGCAGCGCGAGAAACGCCAGACGAAACGGACTTGGGTTTTGGGTGGAGGTGCGATCGCAGCTTTGTTGATTGCAGCAGTGGCTGGTGTCGCTGGCACTCGTCAATTGTTTGCTCCCCAGTTTGCTACATCCCCCGTTCTTCCTGAATCTGACGGTTTGATTGTCGCTTTAAACGAGCCTGTAGTAGAGATTGTTAATCCCAACGATTTGATGCTTGGGGTGAATGCACCCGTGATGGATATTCCGAAAGCTGTAGTAAGCCCTCACAAGTCATCGCCCAAGGCGCAGTAAAATTTCTGTTTTGATCGATAACGGAATATTTTTTAAGAAGACCGGGCGGTTGAAACCGCTTCTATACAAATAAAACCCGCCTCCGCGGGTTGAATACCCGGCGGTTTCAACCGCGTTTTTTTCTTCATTCCGCTTGGCGTGGAATTCGTTTGTGTAGTTTTACCTCGAATTCGTATTCCAGGGGCGCTTCGCCACATACGAATTTGAGGTCAACAGGTTTCAACCGCCGTCTTATCTTTTGGACGAGTTTCCTCAACCCATTCTTGATAACAATCGCTCTGTGGGTGTTCGCTTCTACAGTAGTTCCAGCGCCGCCGCAATTACCTCATCCACCGAAGAATATTTACCGCTTTTGACTTGCGCTTCAATGAATTGATTACGATCCGGTTTTAGAGTAATGTGCACGATCTTTACTTCTATAGTCCTGGACGCACCGGTGGCCATAAACCGGGTTTTTTTACGAAAAGACGCCTTATAGGCTATAGATTACGTAAAAAACCCGGTTTCTTTGGTCTTAATGCGATCGCTACGCCTCTAATCGCCAATTAATTGGACAAACGTGGACTCAGCATACAAAAGAAAACCTTGGCACCTCAAAAGTGGTCATTCTTTTTGGC
>NZ_JAEQCT010000209.1:0-1408 GCF_020738205.1 Microcoleus sp. PH2017_24_DOB_U_A | reverse complement strand
TTGACATACTCCCCGGCGTAAACGCGCGGGGATTCTTTACGCCTCATCGACTGATGCTACCTTTCATAGTCTTACTCTGTCTCCGCGTACATTTAAGGTCGTGCCGATGCCCCATGCCGACCATTTCTATATTCCTAGCAGCGTTTTCATCTCTATCTTGCTCAACACCGCAACTGACGCAAAGCACTGAACGAATAGATAAATCAATCTTCCCCCATTTGAATCCACAATCTGCACAGATTTGGCTAGTCGATTCCCACCTACTAATTACCTTGAATTCCCTGCCAAATTTCTCCGACTTGCCCTCACAAAGAGTCCTGAATTCTCTCCATCCTTGCAGACTAATTGCACTGGCAAGTTTACGATTCTTGACCATGCCTGACACGTTCAAATCTTCCAAAATAATTACTTGGTTTTCGTTGACTATTTTGGTTGACAATTTGTGTAGGAAGTCTTGGCGGGTGTCGGCAATTCGATTGTGTAACTTGGCAATTTTAATGCGAGTTACATTCCTTCTTTTAGAATCTTTTGGCTGACGAGCTAATTTGCGTTGTAGCTTACGAACTTTCTGGTCTAACTTTTTATAGCCAGGACTTTCGGCTTTTTCGCCATTGCTCATTACCGCAAAGGTTTTAATGCCTAAATCAATTCCGATACTTGGATTCTTAGCTTCAATTTGAATTGATTGAACCTCTACAACAAAACTCAAGAAATAGCGGTTTGCACAGTCCTTGATTACCGTCACAGAACTAGGCTCAGACGGAAGACTTTTAGACCATATTGGATTAACAATTCCAATCTTGGCTAAGTAGACACCATCACCTTTGATAGAAAATCCTCCAACTCTAAAACGTGCCGATTGACTACTGGCTCTTTTCTTGAATTTAGGATATCCAACTTTACGCCCTTTTCTCTTACCTTTGCAGGAGTTGAAAAAGTTCTTGAAAGCAACATCTAAATCGGCAACAGATTGTTGCAAGGGAACGCATGACACATCTCCTAGCCAAACTCTTTCTTCAGTATTCTTGGCTTGGGTAATGACGATTTTTTGCAAATCCGCTGAACTAGGCTTTTTATCTGACTGTTTGCAAAGTGCAAGCGCATCATTCCAGACCACCCGCACACAGCCAAACAGTTGAGCTAAGCCCTGCTGCTGTTGGCTGGTTGGGTAAAATCTGTAGCGATATCTTGCTTTCATCACTATGCTAGAATTGGTCTGCTACTAAATCATATCTTGGTTTGCCAACGATGAGAACCTTTATGGTCGAGAGTGCTATTCTTTTACAGAACTTAGAATGTACTTGGTCTATCCGTTGGTGCCGCACCCTTAGAAGTATTGAAAGAGTATATTAGAAATCAAGAAAAGCCGTCCTAAAAGGACGGGGCTTGTATCCCATTTTCTTGGTCA
>NZ_JAEQCT010000049.1:0-76478 GCF_020738205.1 Microcoleus sp. PH2017_24_DOB_U_A | reverse complement strand
AGAAATCTATCTAGCAAAATCTCGTACAATTAATTCGGAACTACTATTTATAGCAAAGAGCGCTCAAGCGCAACAACGTACCTTTAAGAAATCTATCTATTGACTAATTTATGGGCTGTAAATTTGCGGTAAATTATAGTAATAAACTTAACTGTACATCAATTCGCAATTCAAACAAAAAATAAACCGTATGGACACCAACTCCCAAAATATCCAACCCGTTCCGCCATTTAGCGACAAAAATGACGAAACGCCAGACATCGGCGGCGGTTTGCCCATAATTGAATATTGGGCAAAGCATACTTTGTCGCCGGAAGGCCCGAAACTTTGGCAAACTTTGCTGCACAAAAGTGCTTGTTTGTCCTGTGCTTGGGGCACTGGCGGGCAGAAAGGAGGGTTTACGAATGAAGATGGCGAAAAACTTCAGCGGTGTATGAAAAGTGTTGAAGCAATTTCGGCTGAAATTAAACCTGCTATCTCGACTAACTATTTTCAACAGCACAGTATTGCAGAACTCCAACCATTAACTTCCAGGGAAGCAGATAGACTGGGAAGGTTGAGTTTTCCGATGATTTTGCGGGCTGGTGCATCTCATTACGATCGCATTTCATGGCAAGAAGTCTATGAAATTGCCGAGGCTGGATTTCGTAAAAGCCCGGAACGAGTAGCTTCTTATAGTTCGGGTCGCTCTTCCAACGAGGCGGCTTTTCTGCTGCAATTGTTGATGAGGGCGATCGGCTCTAACAACTTAGCAGATTGTTCAGATTTGTGCCACGCTCCCTCGACCACCGGGTTAAAGGAAATGTTTAGCACCGGCACCTCCATAGTCAGTTTAGAAAACTTAAAGCAAGCAGATTGCGTCGTACTCGCGGGTAGCAATTCTTCCTACAACCATCCCCGATTGATGAACGAATTAATTAAAATCCGCGAACAAGGCGGTAAAATAATTGTCATCAATCCAGTGATGGAAATCGGTTTAGTCAAGTTTGCTTCTCCAGCATTTCCCCTCAAATCTCTCGTCCCAGGTTCCGAGATTTCGTCGCTCTACTTGCAGCCAATTCCCGGCAGTGATACAGCCCTATTTGTCGGGATTCAAAAAGCTGTAATTGAACAAGGATTGCTCGATGAAGAATATTTGCAATCTTATACAGAAAACTGGGAAGCAGTAGTGCAACACGCCCGTGAAACCGACTGGAAAACTATTACTCAAACCTGCGGAGTTTCTCAACCAGAAATTGAGGCAGCAGCCAAAATAATCGGCAATTCCAAGCGAGTTGTCTTCGGTTGGGCGATGGGAATTACTCAACAACAGAATGCCGTAGATAATATTTTCAGCATCGCCAATACAGCTTTGATGACGGGAAATGTCGGCAAAGTCGGGGCGGGATTATTGCCGGTGAGAGGACACTCAAACGTCCAAGGATTCGGCTCTATGGGCGTGACTGTGAAGCTGAAAAAAGAAGTTCAAGCCGCTCTCGAAAAGCTGTTGGGGCGTCCCCTGAGCCGTGTTAAGGGTTATGAAACTCGATCGCTCATTGAAGCAGCAGATGCAGGCAAAGTCGATACGCTAATCTGTTTGGGCGGCAACTTGTACGGCGCCAACCCAGATTTAACTGAAGCCAAACGCGCTTTAGGCAAGATTGAAACCATTATTTACCTCGCCACCAAACCAAACTTAGGACATTTTAGCGGATTAGCAAAGCACAATACAATTGTTCTGCCGGTGCTGAATCGCTTTGAAAATCCCCACAAGACAACGGTAGAATCGGGTAATAATTTTGTGCGCTTCAATGATGAAGGTGAAACTCATCTCAAAGATGCTGATTTGATTTCTGAAGTGCATTTCTTGACAGAATTGGCTGCCAGAATTCACGGCACTTATCCGGTAGACTGGCGCCAGCTTCAAGATACCAAGTACGTGCGGCAATTGATTGCTCAAACCATTCCCGGCTATGAAAAAATCGCAACAATTGATGAAACTAAAGAGGAATTTACCATCAGCGGGCGGATTTTTACCGAACCCAAATTTCCCACTGATTCTGGCAAAGCCAAGATGTTTGTCACGCCTTTACCAGTGCTAAAATTACCCGAAATAAAGGATTTTGGTGCATCGAAATCGGTGCGGGGTTTAGTTGTGGCATTGATGACGGGACGCAGTTATTCTCAGCACAATACTGTGGTTTACAAAAATGATGACAAGTACCGGGGAATGCCGCACCGCAACTGCATTTTGATGAATCGCGCGGATGCAGAAAGTGCTGGTATGCAAGAACATCAGCGGGTTACTGTGCAGGGAAATGTGGGGAAAATGGAAAATGTTGAGGTGATTTACGGGGCGGTTCGTGAGGGTGCTGCTTTGATGTTTTATCCTGAAGTTAATGTGATTTTTCACCCGGAGATTGAAAAGCGATCGGGCACGCCTGCTTACAAACGGGTACCTGTTTTTGTCTACGCCCAAAGGTAAAAACAGAATACTATTGATTGCCTCATCGCAATTACGCACACTGACTCAGGGGCGGAAATTCCCATTTTCCCGAATATAAAGTAGATGGCAAATTTAAACAATAGGCAGCAGGAATTACTTCGATCAGCCACCAATTAAACATATCTCGTTGGGCCGCAGCAAAGCCAGAAATGGCATCACCGGTAATTGCATCATACAAAATATCCAAGATGGCATTATAAGCTGTTTCGGTGTTGAGTGTTTGCAGCAACCCGTAGAAGATATTATAAGCTTCATCAGCAGCTTGATATTTTCCAATTTTGTCGATATGAGGAAACAAGGTATCTGCCCAAGTTTCTGGGATTTCACCACCATCCTTTAGCCAACACGATACAATTGCTTGAACGATATCAGCCTTGTGTTCTTCAGGAAAGTAATGTTTAATGGTCGGTTTAGCTGCTAATGCTATTCCATAAGCCATGTACACATATCGCTGATGGGATACTTTATCATTCGGCATTCCAAATGCTTGCAATACTTCCACAAAAGCTTCTTCTACATTGTACTTTCCACCTCTTTCGTACAAATCCCGATACTTTCTGTCCCAGACCATTTGAAGAGTTTGCTGCAATTGCTCTGGAATATCTAAATTGTTGGGCAACTTAAAATTGGTGTAATGACCTATCTCAAACTTAATCATCGATCTTCCCTCAATATATATTTTCCTTAATCGTCAATCAGGAGCCAGCTAATTTTACGCTTTATATGACCTCTATTTTACCTCAGATATAGAAGCCAGTAAAGCCCTGGCAGGCTCTACTGGTTTTCTATTCTCTATTTCTACGGATATGGATGTTCGTAGAAAATAATCACTTTAATATTGGGGAACCTCTCCTTAAAGTCTTGCAAATTCATATAGCAGCCAGAACACATATTTCTTTCAGTGTAGAGGTAGAGTGTCCCTTCTACCTCCAAAGACACATTATTTGTTTCCAAGTCTTCTGCAATTGCATTGAAGAGCTTGTGCTCAGCGTGCTTCTCGTTGTAATTTTCTCCCGCTCTGTCAATTGCTCTGTCAATCCTTGGCTCAAAAAAACACTTTGGCCCATCGTCTTCACCAGGAATATTTAGAGGATGTTGCTTGCTGGTAGCTTCTTTATTATAAACTGCACCAGTATCTAGTTGTAGTTTGGCAGCAGCAGCATTACCAGAACGGGGTCTTTGAATATGGGTCGATCGAACTTCTTGAGCCTGATTCCACAGTTCCTCTACGATGCCTGCATACTGCTCGGGTATGCCTTGGGGGTACTCATAAATCATTTTTTTAATTCCTATACAAAAAATTATAAATAACCTGACTCAGACAAGTAATGAAACAGCCCTGGGATTTATCGGGGTATGACGATCGCTATGCTCGCCTGATAATTGGGCGCGTATTCAAGGTTGCTCATTGTCTCAATTATATGATTTTCTGTTGGATTTTGCCCAGCGAGTGAATTTGAAGTCTTTCCTTAAGCAGCCACGCTCCCCCAAAAAGAAGAAACTACCTTTGATTGCTGACTCAAGTCACCGTCATCTTTCTACAGCAAGGCTTTTCGACTAGGCTCGGCAGTCACCTTGACAGGGGTGATTGCTTTGATTGTAATCTACTTTCTAGTAATTTATCAAAATCTAAGTTGTTACCCAATTCTTCAAAAAAGCGATCGCCCCGAGATATCTCGAAATACGATCGCTACAATTTCTATTAAGTCTTGATTTGCAAAGCTCTCCCGCGCCAAGTCCATCCCCAACCTGTTTCGGTTTTGATCGCAGATCCGATCGCAATTGCCGCAATTAACGTCCCTCCCAAACCTCCCAACCACCAGTATTTCGTCGGACACTCAGAAATTTCGGCACCCAAACGGCGCAAAGTGTAATGGTACCCAATTACGATCGCAGATAAACAGATAGTTAACAACGTAATCGGCAAATGGTAATTGCTAATTTCTAATTGGTGATTGTTAATTATGTTGGCAATTTCGCCGTTAGCCAGCAAAATAGCTAATGCCAACCACGGCATCGGATAAAGAAAGAACATAATTGCTGCCATATAAAACATCGAACCCCAACTGCGGTTAGCGCCGAGATACAGATTCTTTGTCCAGCCTTCCCACAATGCGCTCCAAGACCGATACATCCGCACGGATGCCAAATTTGACCCGGAATAAAGTCCGAGCTTTAAACTCGCACGCTTGATGCGTCTAGCTAATTCCACATCTTCGACAATTTCGCCGGCAACTGCTTCGTGTCCGCCGATTTTTTCGTAAGCCGATCGCCTAAACAGCATAAATGGGCCACCCGCAAAGGCACTGTCTGTTTTTGTAGCATCATTAACGGCTGTAAAATCGAAGCAAACAGCTAGGTTATTGAACATTAAAGGCTGCACCAACCACTCGGAAAAACACCCACAAACCAGCGCTGGCATACAGGTTAGCAGGTCTATTTTCTCGGTTTCGGCTGTGGCGATAGCGGTTTCAATCGCCCCCGGTTTCAGCCGCACGTCGGCATCGATAAATAATAGGAATTCTCCGGTTGCTTCCCGAACAGCTTGGGCGCAGGCCCAGTTTTTGCCCGCCCAATATTGGTTTTCCGGTCGCGCCTCACCTGCTAATATTTTGAGGCGGGGGTCGCCCGGCTGTTGTTGCAGAGTTTGGGCGATCGCCTTCGTGTCGTCTGTCGATCGATCGTCTACAATCAAAACCTCTAGCTTGTCAGCAGACAGGGCTGTACTCTCCAAAATGGCGATCGCGCAATCCCGAATATTCTCGGCTTCGTTGTATGCTGGTACGATTACCGAAATTTTGGGGAAGTCACCCGCCGACGGAAATAACTGCTGAGCCACACTGCCGTTGGTGCGAGGCGCATTTTTGACCGATTGGCGCAAATTCTTGGTGTAAGCTCTACTGACTATGAGAGAAAAAATTACCAGGGTTAACAATATCAAAGCGAACTGACCTCAAAATTTACGTGCACAATTTGTGTCCTTAAATATTAAAAAATATTAAAACAAAAAGCTAGTCGATCGCCCAAAAAGTTATTTTCAGCATCTCCTTTGCTATAATTTGTGAGCATCTTTCGGCTCTACCGCAGCAAGGGGCAAGACCCCTCACCCAGTCTGAGACCGAAAAGCCGAGGATAGATATCAGTTGTCAGAGGATCTTGCAATGGGCGAATTTGTTTCAGTGGATGTGTTTGCGAATACCATAGCGATACTCGGTGCTTTGGGTTTTTTCTTTTTGGGATATCAAGCTTTGCAGATGTTGAAAAAATAAAGTATGGCAATTGTCAGAGGGAACATCTCATTTTTGCAAAAAGCATTTTTATACAGTGCTGTCCCCTCTCGCGTGCTATGTATAGTACGCGAGTTCTTAAGATCCCACTACAAATGCGATCGCACAGATGCACCCATCGTCAGGTGAGTGAGGTACGGATTGGTAATGGGTAATATGCGATCGATCGTGAGTGATGGGTGATGGGTAATGAGTGATTGGCTGGCGAGTACCTCCCTTGATTGACAATCGCTATATCAGTCAATTGAGAATTCGGCAAATCGTTGTAGAGAAATACAGTTAAATGCTTCTCTGGTGGGCATCGAACCCGCCACAAAATAGCAATTTAAATCTCAAATCGACTGACCTAGTTACAACTAAAAACTGCCTGCTGTGAAACTGTTTCTTGCGAAAATCAACCAAAAAAAGGCTGCGTTATTATCATGGTGAGCCAACTTTTAGATGGACGCTATCAAGTCATTGAAGTCATAGAAACAGGAGAATTTGGGCAAACCTATCTGGCCAAAGATACTCGTCGCCCCGGTGAACCGCAGTGCTTTGTCAAGCACCTGCGTCCCGGTACCAGCGAGCCCAAATTAATTAATACTACGCGCCGTCTTTTCCAAAAAGAAGCAGAAGTTCTAGAAAAGCTCGGTCAACACGACCAAATCCCTCAGCTATTCGCTTATTTTGAAGAAAATGAAGAATTTTTCTTAGTAGAATCCTTTATTGCCGGTCACTCGCTATCCACAGAGATTGTACCGGGAAAGCCGGTTCCCGAAGAAAAAATTATTCCTTTGTTGAAGGAACTATTAGAAATTTTAGTGTTTGTACACGGACAGGGAGTAATTCACCGAGATATTAAACCAGCAAATTTAATCCGTCGCTATGCAGACAACAAGTTAGTTTTGATTGACTTTGGCTCGGTGAAAGAAATTCACATCGCTCAAAGACAAGCACCGGTAACTGTGCGGATTGGGACGCTGGAATATATGCCGATCGAGCAATTTCAATACAACCCGCAACTCAACAGCGATATCTACGCCTTGGGAATGATTGGCATCCAAGCTATGACGGGTTTGCCGGCTTACGATTTGCCGAAACTGCGGGATTTGAAAAATTCTAATCGAGGCGAAATTGTTTGGCGCCATTTAACCTCCTGCTCCCAAGCGCTGGCCGATGTTTTGGACAATATGGTGCGCTACGATTTTCGGGAGCGCTACCAGTCGGCGGCGGAGGCTTTGGCCGATTTGCGGAAAATTGGCGATCGATCGCGCACGCGGGTACCCAAACTCACAATCTATCGCGAAGAAGTCGATCGGCGCAGCAGCAGTCGCGGTGACATTACAGTCGTCGGTCGCAGAATATTAGAAGAATTGCGCGTCAGTTTGGAATTGCAACCAGAAGAAGCAGAGGCGATCGAAGATGAGGTATTGAACCCTTACCGCAAATACAGGGAAAAAGGCGAACGCTACGAACAATCGCTGCAAGAAACCATGCAGCAAGAATATCCTTTTTCTGCAAACACTCGCGAGGAATTAAAACGGTTGCAGCAAGTTTTAGGGCTTACCGACGAAGATGCGGCCAGAATCGAAGAATTAGTCGTTCCTAAATCTTTATTCGGTAAATTGTACAAGGCGATCGCGATCGTGTTGGAAGGACACCGCAACCCCAACGCCATTGTGCCCCCAGCCAGCAGCACTCTTCCACTGGGAGTGCAGGCAATTCCGGCGGCATCCCCAGAGGTAAATTTGAACGGAAAAGGGAGTTTATCCATCGCCCCAGACAGCACCAGCGCCTCAGCAATTGTCCCCAAAGAACCTCGCAAAATCAATCCTTATATCGCCGGAGCAACGATTGCAGCCCTCTTAACTGCGATCGGCGGAATTTACGGATACCTCAAATGGCAAGAAAGACAGCAGCAAGTGCAGCAAGAAACCCAACAATTCAATCAAATCGAAGCTTTTTATCAAGAAAGCAATTATGAAGGCTGCATCAGCCAAATCCCAACAATTGCCAAAACTTCCAGCACCTATACCTCCGCCCAAAACTTACAACAAAAGTGCCAAGCAGGTCTCCAATGGAAAAACGCCAAAGTCAAAAACTTCGCCCAGCATTCAGATGCAGTTGGATCTGTTGCTTTTAGTCCAGACGGCTTAATGTTAGCCAGCGGTTCCAAAGACAAAACCATCCAAATTTGGGATTTAGCCACAGGCAAATCGATCCGCACTTTCCCAGGAGATTCATCCACCGTTTGGTCGGTTGCTTTCGATGCAAAAGGTACGAAACTAGCCACAGGAACAGGTTTTTGGAGAGTCATGTTGTGGGATTTAAAAACAGGTCAAGCTACTCGCAGTCTCGATCATAGTGCCTCTGTTTGGTCAGTCGCTATCAGCCCCGACGGACAGCTCGTTGCTAGCGCCAGCGGAGACAAAACCACCAAAATTTCCGATGCCACAACGGGCAATTTGCTCCAGAATTTACCAGATCACACAGATTTTGTTTATTCTGTTGCTTTCACTCCCGATGGCAAAAATTTAGTTAGCGCTTCTAAGGATAAAAAAATCACAATTGTCGATGTAGCAACAGGGAGGTTGCTCAAAACTATTGAAGGACACGGCGACGCGGTGAGGTCTGTGGCAGTTAGCCCGGACGGAAAGACAATTGTTAGCGGCTCCTACGATGAAAGCATTAAAATCTGGAATCTCGAAAGTGGAGATTTAATTCGCTCGATCAAGGGACATTCTGACGATATTGTTTCGGTTGCTATCAGCCCGGACGGGAAATTTATCGCCAGCGGCAGCAAGGATAAAACCATTAAAATTTGGGACTTTGATACCGGAGAATTGCTGAATACTTTGACGGGACATACCGATGAGGTTTATGTAGTGACTTTTAGTCCCGATGGCAAAACTATTGCTAGCGGCTCTAAAGACAATACTATTAAGTTGTGGCTGAGATAATAGACTTGAATTGCAAAAATCGGAAAACACCCTGAAATTATCTGCGTTTATCTGTGTTTATCTGTTTGACATCTGCGGTTTATAGTCTGATTTGTAGTAGGGTGCGTCAGCCAATTCTGGTTCCTCACCTGAAAATTAGGCTACTCGCTGACGCACCCTACAATATCGACTAAGCAGAGCGGTTTTATTGTCGTCAGACAAATTAGGTACGTAGTTGCGCTTTCAATTAATTGCAGTAGTTTAACTCTTTTTCTAAGGATTTGGGAAAGTGCCAAGCAGGAGTTTCTATTGTGTCCTCAGTGGGATAAATTTCACTTAAATCCTCTCGACTTTGGAAAAAGTAGTAGAGGTTAGCCACAGTTAAATCGGATATTTCTTGCCAGTTCGAGACCGCTAAAGCTGGATAGCCAGTTGCGATCGCCTGCTGGCACACATAAAACTCGTATCCCCCGCGCAGTTCCGGCTTCAGGGCGAAGGCTAGCTGGTCGCGCAAGGATAGAAAGTGAGACTTTTGCTTTAAACTTTGATAAAGTGAAGGTTCCGCAGTTAATACCGCGAATGTCGTGTGGATGCTGCTTTTTATATGATGGTCGCCGCTGAGTTTATCTAAACTAGCTAACTGGTGCTGCTCTTTGGGAGACAAAGTTTGCATCCAATCTACCTCGTTTTGCCAAAATTCTATTACACTTAGATCGTGACCGAGAATCCTGGTAACTTCTGGAAATAAAAAATCTAGTTCAGATTCCGATTGACATCCTTTAACAACAGTGAGAAGATCGTGACGAATTTTTGATTGAAGTTTGAGCAGGCGATCGCTGACTATATCGTAAGCCCGCTGCAACTGAAACGTAATGCCCAGCGCCAGCTCGATCGCCCAAACACATTCCATTTGCCGGAGCTTTCCGGCAGAACACAGCCCCTCCAACAAACCGGGACGATCGTAAATTTTTAAAGCCTCAAACAGCATATCTCGCCCGTTATTAATCTCCGAATTCCGCAGCTTGAGATCCGGCACTGTCAGGGCTGACTGGCAGCGTTTAATAGCTTTAGAAAAAATATCGTAACCGTTAACCAGTTGCTGGCGGTGCCTTTGAAAATTAGAGTCATGAGCCACCTTAAAAATCTGCTGAATTACCTCTACTCCCTTATCTTTGAGGATATGCCTGAGATCGATAAACCCGTCTTTAATTTTGAGCTTCTGGTGTTTTGCCTCATCTCTGATTTTTAATACTTGTTCGAGGTTTACTGCTGACAAAACTGTACTCGATACAGCCCCAATACCAATGACGGCAGCAGTCGCTTGCATCACTGCCAAATTAATTTTGAGACAGTTAAGCATTCTGTATATTTTCTGAAACCCCTGGTGACTTTGAGCAAGCTGCAAGGGCGCGACTGTCACGTACACGGGAGCTATCAGCGGCTGTACGGGCCCGCCTCCGCCTAAGTGTGAGAGCAATCCTAGAACTCCGCGATCGCATAGAGTTGTAGTTGTTGATTGATAAAATATTTTGGCAATCTCCACAAACTCCCCTGTCACCGGATCTCTAGCTGCGGGGAGCAATTTTCCAGTTTTGGTGGCAGGCTGTACGAGGTTGCCAGTATTGAGCCTAGCCTGAGTTGTAGGGGTGAATACATAATCCATGTTGTGACACCAGTTTAAAACAAGAATGCAACTGTAGGCCCGCGCTCCAAACCCTGATAGTTATCAGTCATTCCCATTCCCAATTCTAAAATCTAAAATCTAAAATCTAAAATGGTCTGACTCAGTTTGCATTCAAAAAGGGAGATGTTCTGTATTGTATGCTATTTAGGGAAAGGAGGGATGAAACGAAATGAATGAGTATCTCAAGGTATTCCAGGCTATTACCCAGTTTAGCGATCGATTGCTCGCAGATGAATATCAATCCGTGGAGATTAAACAGTCAGCTACCCACCTCAGTCTAGACGTGGAACCTTGTATTCAGGAAATCAAGCAATCAGCCCTCAGACTCAAGGCGTTAGCTCACGTATGTTTCAAAGATGTATCTCAGGCTGAGGATGTCTGGAATAGCAAGCCGAGAATTGCTAAAGCATCTGCTGTTGATGTCTGGGAGCAAATTGGCGAACTAAGCGGATGCGACGTGAGAATTCGCAGTTTGGGAAAACAAGGCAAATATGATGCTATTGTTAAAGTTCGCAAATCGTGGAGCGACAAAGCTACAAAGTTAAAAAATAAGTGGTTTTTGTGGGATCAAAACCAGCAAGTGTTTAAAAAAGATTCTATCGGTTTTTATGACAAAGATAATTTGTACAAAGAATTGCGAAATGAAGTAGACTACCAAGGCGAACGAGTAATTTTAATTGTGGAGAATGAACTCAATTCTATCTTTAAAGAATTACAATCTATTGATATAGAAAAAGTTGAATATTGTATAGAATGCTTCGATTTCAAGAGTCAATCGAAATTTAGAGAGCGACTGCAATCAATAGGCGGCGAGATTGTATCGAAGTTTACGGAACCTCTGAGATATTTGCCGGAGTCTTATATGAAGACTTTTAAAGAAACTCTGAGAGATCCTGTAGAAACTCTGGTTCATAAAAGTAAAATGGGAATCAGCTTGAGCGATTTTGAAGAGTCTTGTAAAGTGATTAGCTCAATCCTGGATGATTTAATTTTAGCAATTTTTGAGGAGCGCATGAAACTGGGAATTCAAACAGTTGAAAAAGCGATTATGTTCTACAATAATTTTTTAGAGAAGCAGGCGCGGTACCAACTAGAGACAGCCCAACAGCGCGCGGCGGAAAAGGATTGGATTGAATACCAGCGGCAGCAACTCAGGGAAGTCGAGCAGTATATTGAATCAGTCATTAGTCATTAGTCATGGGGCATGGGGCATGGGGCATGGGGCATGGGGCATGGGGCATTGGGAATTGGGCATTGGGCATTGGGCATTGGGCATTGGGCATTGGGCATTGGTAATTGGTAATTGGTAATTGGTAATTGGTAATTGGTGTTTTAACTATAGAACCCATTTGAGATCTGATCTATTTTGCGTAAATCTGAGAAACCGGGTTTCTCTCTATATTTCTCGTCATCCAACCCAAAAACTCGTAGAAACCCGGTTTCTCGACATGAGCGTAAATCTCAGCAACGGGTTTCTCTCTATATTTCTCGTCACCCAACCGAAAAACTTAAAGATGTCAAATGGGTTCTATAGTGCGAGTTTCCCGATCGCCAGGAGAGTACGGTGTCGAGCTTCGCGATCGCTATGGAGGAGGCGAGCTTCGCGATCGCTATGGAGGAGGCGAGCGGGGACGCTCGCACTGCTCTCGGACAATTATTATTCCGATGCAAACGGAAGGATGTAACTAATGACTAATGTCTGCTGAATCCACGCAAAGATAGATACAAGCCACCCAATTAAGTCATAGACCTAAAAAAGTTTAGACTTGAGTTCAATCTCCCAGTAAATGCTGTGGAGTTAATCTAAAATCTCAGCTCTAAACTCTAAAATCTAACATCTCAAATCAAAAACCTAACATCGATTGACCGCTGAGTTCGTAAACGATCGCACCCAAAGACGCCAAACTAGCCAAAATCAGCATCCCAGCGGGCATAAACTTGCGAGTTTTGACCAGCCGTACAATAAAAACTACTACTAAAACAGCGGAAATTGCTGCTGCTAATGTTAAACCCCAAGTTTGTCCCATGAGTTGTGCGGTGCCGGCAAAAATTAGCAGCGAACCGCTAACGAGGCCGGAAATGAGCGAGGCTTGGCTTTTGGCTTTGATGTAACCCATGATGCCGCCAATTAGTGTCAAAACGCCGTAGCCGATCGCCGCTGCTGTACCTAAATTCATTTTTAATTCCCCAATTTTCACTCTTTGCATCTCAATTTATACAGCGAGACCTGCAATTCCGGTCACAAATTGTTAGAAAATTTATTAAACCCAGTCCAGATATCTAACTGTTATACAATTGGCATTATGTCAGCCCTAACTTCTAGTGCGATCGCCCAAATCCGTTACCTCCAACGCCAAGCAGCATCCCTGTTGCTATATCAATCAGTTCTCCAAACCCGCGCAGGTCAAGCTTTTCTCGACTTGCTGCAAGCTCTCCACCACAGCGAACTCAGCGGTGTAGAGTGTCAGGTAGCTTACGGTAACTGGTTCAAAATTCAAGCTGCTCAAAATTTGAGCTGGAAAGATTCCCTGATTTTGCAAATTCTCAAAGACGAAAATCCATTTTCTCGCCAAGCTCAGCAAACAGATTTTGCGAGTTTGTCGCCCGCTTTAGTCGAAGCAGCCAGACATGATTTACAAGTGCTGCAAAATATTTATGACTGCACCAGCGAGCAGTTGAGTAAGTGGGTGCGAGTAGCGGGTCAACTTGACTCAGTTCCTCCAATTTGGAATTGCGAAACTGCACCAGAAAACGCCGAAAAGCCACTGCACGGAAAACTAGAAAAATGGTCTAGCGCTGCGGAATCCTTGGCAGAATATTACCGACAGTTTGGCACGGGTTTGTTTGCAGAGTATCGTGCTTTTGGGTGGAAGTCCGGGCAGTTAGCGAGTATTCCACATCCCGATCGCATAAATTTGAAAGAGTTGGTTTGCTGCGATTGGCAGCGGGATGCTCTGGTGAAAAATACAGAGTTTTTGCTGGCTGGTTATCCGGCTTTGCACGTCTTGCTGTACGGAAGTCGCGGCTCGGGTAAGTCTTCGTTGGTGAAGTCGCTGTTAAATGAATTTGGATCTCGCAATTTGCGATTGATTGAAGTATCTAAATCGGATTTGCAAGATTTAGCGCTAATTGTGGAGAAGTTGCGGGGAGTTCCTCAAAAGTTTATTATTTTTGTAGACGACCTTTCATTTGAGGAAGATGATGATGCTTTTAAATCCTTGAAAGTTGTTTTAGAAGGAAATGTCACCGCCCGGCCTCAAAATGTAGTTGTTTACGCCACATCTAATCGCAGGCATTTAATTCGAGAGTTTTTTGATGACAGGCCTCGCCCTCGCGACGGTGATGAAGTTCACGCTTGGGATACCGTGCAGGAAAAACTCTCATTTAGCGATCGCTTTGGCTTGACTTTAACTTTTGAACCTGCGGATCAAAACACTTATTTAACAATTGTCCGACATCTCGCCGAACGAGCTGGCATCAAGCTCGCTGTTGAGGATTTGGAACACCGCGCTAAGGAATGGGCAACTCGCCGCAACGGGCGCTCTGGAAGGACTGCGCGGCAGTTTGTTGATTTTCTGAAAGCTGATTTAGCTTTGTTTGACAAGTAGATTGTCTGCGCCCTTAGAGCGAGTTTTACCAGAAAAAATTGGTTTAAAGCCTCTCCCTTTTATGGAGAAATTAAAATCAGACGATTCATATCTATTCCGGTTGCACCGTCAGGTGATGTTGACTGTTAACTGTTGACTGTTTAAACAATACCGATGCAACCGGAAACGATATCATTGAGTCATTAGCGCGAGCGTCCCCGCTCGCGAACGTTATTAGTCATTAGTCGCTCAACTGTCAACTGTCAACTGTCAACCGTCAACCGTCAACTGACAACTGTCAACTGTCAACTGTCAACTGTCAACTGTCACCCGCCCTTACAGCGCCGAAGGAAAAAATTAAAAATCTTAATTTTTTCATAATTTTAGTAATAATAAATAATTCAGCAGATTTGATATAATTGTTGAAATCCCCAGCCAAGGAAGCTTCCAAAGCCAGAGCCCATAGGGACTCCGTGAATCCACTACTAAAGAATGAGGAAAGTATTATGGGTTTATTTGACAAAGTATCGCAGACTCGCCAACAAACTGATGTCACGTTAGGGCCTGCCGAAGCATTTGCGGCGATCGCGCTAATTGCCGTAGCAGCCGACGGTTACATCAATGACAGCGAAAGTAAAGCGATTAGCATGACACTATCTCGGATGCAACTTTTCCGCAGCTATCCAGATGATGTGATGCGAAAAATGCTCGATCGGCTGCTGAACATTCTGCAACGGCAAGGAGTTCAGGTACTGTTTAATGCGGCTTTGGCAACACTTCCCGACGAACTTAAAGAAACAGTTTTTGCTGTGACAACTGATATTGCTTTAGCAGATGGCGAGGTTTCAGAAGAAGAAGAACAACTTTTGAACGATCTTTACTGTGCATTGGATCTTTCCGAAGAAATTGCCCTCAAGATTATAGACGTGATGTTGATTAAAAACAAAGGTTAAGAAAGCAGGGGCAGGGGCAGGAGTGAGGAGGGTGAGTTTGAGAAGATCAAAAATTAGCGCCTGCTTAGTTAGGCGATCGCTGCTGCAAAAGTGCTGGTTTACCGATATGATGGTTGTTCAACAGTTGACAGTTGACAGTTGACAGTTGACAGTTGGAGAGCGACCTCTATCTAGAAGCCTGAGTATTGGAGTAATGAATAGCCCGATCTTAACTTCTCCCTCAAAGGGTTCTGGCTTTCAACCAATTCTTTCTGGTAAAATTCAGCTTTAATTTGCGATCGCCCGCGACTACCTCAAATGCCTTTTACTTACACCCGCACTGTGCGCTTTCAAGATACCGATGCTGCTGGAGTCGTTTACTTTGCAAACGTTTTGGCGATGTGCCACGAAGCTTACGAGGCATCTCTAGCAGCATCAGGAGTCAATCTCAGAGCATTTTTTGGCGATCGAGAGGTTGCATTTCCGATAATTCATGCTAGTGTAGATTTTTATCGTCCACTATTTGCGGGCGATCGGCTGACGATTCAATTGACGCCCACACAAGTTGCAGGCGATGAATTTGAAATTGCCTATCAAGTATTTTCAGGGGAAGTTGCAGAAAGAAGCTGGGCTAAAGCTCTGACTAAGCACGTCTGCATCGATGCAGTTAGCAGAACCAAAAAACAGCTATCTGAAGACTTAATGCAGTGGATGAGGCAATTTGAGAGTTGAGATTTTAGATAACTTCAATATTTAAATAATAGCAGGGAATGACAGTCAAATTTCTGTTTAGTTTAAAATTTCTTCTGACTTATTTATATTAAGTAGTTCCACTTAATTAAACGTAAATACAGATGACTTAAAAACCAGCTCTATAAGAAGCATTCTTCCTTCTTCCGACTTCCCTCTTCCTGATGACTGATAACGTTCGCGAGCTATAGCCTTTCTCAAAGAGATGAGGTATAACTGACAGCCTCTATAACCCTGAAAATAAGAGGGCTGAAGCCCAACTACATACCTCACCTTTCCGAGAAAGGCTATATACGAGCTCGCGCTACTGACTACTGACTACTGACTACTGACTACTGACTACTGACTACTGACTACTGACTACTGACTTCTTCCTTCTTCCTTCTTCCTTCTTCTTATGACAAATCGCAATTATGCCATAGTCGGCACGGGAGCTTTAGGCGGATTCTACGGTGCTAGACTGCAAAAAGCTGGTTTAGAAGTCAATTTTTTGCTGCGGAGCGATTACGAGCGCGTCAAAAAACATGGTTTGATTGTCGAGTCTCCCGAAGGCGACTTCACCCTCCCGCAAGTCCGCGCCTACCGCGACGCGCACAAAATGCCTAAGTGCGACGTAGTAATTGTCGCGTTGAAAACAACTCAAAATCACTTGTTGCCAAAACTTTTGCCTCCTCTATTAAAGGATAACGGCGCGGTTTTAGTATTGCAAAACGGACTGAATACCGAACCGGAAGTAGCTAAAATTGTCGGTGCAGAACGAGTGGTGGGCGGGCTGTGCTTTCTCTGTTCTTATAAAGTCAGCCCCGGTCATATCTGCCACCTAGATTACGGTACGATCACGCTAGGCGAATATGCCAAAGACTACAAAGCCATCGGTATTACTGATAGATTGCACCATATTGCTAGGGATTTTAAACGCGCTCACATTCCGATTAAAATGAGCGAAGATTTGCTATTGTCTAGGTGGAAAAAGCTGGTTTGGAATATTCCTTATAACGGGCTCTCTGTGGTTTTGAATGCGAGAACCGACGAACTGATGGCGAATCCGAATACTCTGATTTTAGTTGAGCAAATCATGAGGGAAGTGGTAGCAGGGGCCAAAAGTTGCGATCGCATTATTCCCGATGATTTTATCCCGCATATGCTGGAATACACTCATAAAATGAAGCCTTACCGCACCAGCATGAAAATCGATTACGATGAATCGCGTCCTCTGGAGGTTGAGGCAATTTTTGGCAATCCCATGCGGGTAGCCCAAAAAGCAGGTATTAAGTTGCCACAAATAGAGGTACTTTACCAAATGTTGAAGTTTGTGGATGTTCAAAGGCAAGAAGCTGAGAAGACGAGAAGGCTGTTAGGTGTGGATTAATTGGGAATTGGGAATTGGGAATTGGGCATTGGGCATTGGGAATTGGGAATTGGGCATTGGGCATTGGGCGGGTTTTTGAGATTTCTCACTTGTGTTGTAAATATTGATGAACCCGCCCTACGGAAATTACTGTCAAATTCGGTTAATACTATTGATTCGCCAGAGATGACACCGCAATTTCTTGTAATTGTTCTCGATTGAGTTTGCCTTGAGCATTTCGAGGCATTTCTTCGACGACAACCCAATTTTTTGGTCGCTTAAATTTACTCAACTTATCTTCTATTGCTGCTTGCAAGTTTTTGACAGTAACTTCGGAATTAGCGGGAACGCAAACAGCCGTAACGACTTGCCCCCAATCTTTGTCTGGTAAGCCAATTATAGCAACATCTGCCACTAAATTGGTATTCTTAATGGCGGCTTCGACTTGGGCAGGAAATACATTTTCTCCGCCCGTGATAATCTTGTCGCTACTACGTCCGATGATATTTAAGCAGTTATTTTTATCAAAAAATCCTAAGTCATCTAGTTGGAAATATGGGCGATCGCCAAATCGTTCAGGATAATAGCCCAAGGCTAAAGATTTAGCATCAACGCTAATATTCCCAATTTGATTGTAGCACAAAATCTCGCCGCTTGCACTGCGAATAGTTATGTTCGCGTGAGGTAAAGCTTGACCAGAAGTGTTATTCCCCGCGAGAAAATCTTCGGGTTTGAGTGTAGCGATTTGCGATGCAGTTTCTGTCATGCCGTAAGTCGGCGCTAATTTGATTTGATTCTTTCTAGCTGTGGCTAAAAGTTCGGGCCAAGCGGGAGCACCGCCTAAAAGTACGGCACGAAACTGGGATAGCCAATTAGTTGTATCTGGGTTTTGCAGCAGCCGTTGCAGTTGAGTTGGTACTAAAGAAATGAAAAATTCTTCGGGTTCGACATCGGATTTTTCGCCTGCTTCTAGTGTTTTGAATGATGCAATTGCCAGTTTTCCCCCGGTTGTGAACGATCGCATAAATTGCATGAGACCGCTGACGTGGTATAATGGTAATACGCAGAATGAGTTAATTTTGTCAAGGTTAAAATATTGTTGAAAACCTTGGACTGAGGCTGTGAGGGTTTCCCAAGTGTGGATGGCAAAACGGATTTTTCCCGAGGAACCTCCCGTGGGAATCATTATTGTAGCTAATTCGTCTATTTCGGGTGAAGGTAATTCTCGTGAATGATGGAATTCCGGCGAATGATTGAGTCCCGGCGAATGATGGAATCCCGGCGAATGATTGAATTCGGGTGAATGATGGAATCCCGGCGAATGGAATTCGCGGCTATACAAACGAAGTCCGCCTCCGCGGACTGGGAGAGGGGGAAATGTGTTTTTAAGATTAGTATTTTGTCCCCAAATTAGTTCGGGTTGGACTAAATCAAAGACTTGTTCCCATTCTTCTTTTACCCAGTTGGGATTGCAGAGAAAAATTTGGCATTTGGCGGTGCGGGCGGCGATGAAACTGGCAAGAAATTGCAGGGGTTTTGGTTCGGATAGGCAAATTTTTAGGGGTGTTTCTCCTGTTTGATTTTGGGTGATTTGTTGCAATTGCCGATCGACAATTTGAGCAAATTCGCCGCTGTCACCACCGATTAGCCAATTGTCGGGGAAGTCACAGGGAAGATTCAGAGTATTTACTGTGAGATTTTCTGCCATAGATGCTGTAACCAGGTGTCTTGATTGTCGTCGAACCAGCTATCGGTACCGAAGCCTAGGGCTCTATTATTTACAGATAAGTTTGTTGCTAAGTTTAAGGCGGCTTGTCTGCCAATTTTGGTTTCAAATACTGATGAGAAAACTGCGTCTATATTGTGAGTTTGACAAAATTTGCGGAGTTGGGATGGGGAACCGCCAATCGCAGGTTTGATGACGAAGATTCCCCGCCAGCCTTGGTTGTAGCATTCTTGGATGCGATCGAGATTGGCTGCGGATTCGTCTAGGGCGATCGCCGTTGCATAAGTAGCATTCAATCGTACCATTTCTGGGAACTGTGCGATCGCCAGCGGCTGTTCCAAAAATTCAATCTGGGCGGCCAAGTCGGGTGTTGCTGTCACGCTATCGCAAGCTTCCAGCCATTTTTCAGCCTGGGAGTAGGTGAGTCCCCCATTAGCATCTAAGCGCAAAAGTGCTGTTTGGCGATCGGCTAAATCATCCATTGCTGCGATTAGCTGCTGAAAAATCGTTAATTCTTCCTCAATTACAGCAACGCCAATTTTCCATTTAAACGTGCGATATCCCTCCAACCAAAGCATTGGTAAAACCTGCAAAGCTGTTTCACCTGCGGGTAATAAACCGCTACACTGATTTTTCGGAATTTTGTCTTGACGAGGCGTATTTTCGATTGCTTGGCCCAGATTTTCCCAAGCTGACTCAAAGCCAAATTGACAGGCTGGTAATTCAGCGGAAATACTGAAGATTATTTCCTCTGAAATATTAGCAGGTAACTGTTGACAAAAATCTAATGCTTGGTCAAAAGTTTCCGAACCAAACCAACTCAGCGGGGCAATTTCTCCCCAGCAAATGCGACCATTTTCGTCAATAAGCCGCAGGATGATTCCTTCTCGCATATCCCAGATGCCGTGACTTGTTTGTAGCGGGCGCTTAAATTTTCGCTGATAGGTGCGAAACTCAAATTTATATAGCATTTGTTTTTTAGTCGATTGTCACCAAGGCCAAAGAAACCGGGTTTTTTACCTAATTTGTCGGTAACAACGAATAATTTTCGTAAAAAACCCGGTTTCTGACTACCCGTTAATCATCACTAAGGCCAAAGAAACCGGGTTTTTTACCTAATTTGTCGGTAACAACGAATGATTTTCGCAAAAAACCCGGTTTCTGACTACCCGTTAATCATAAAATTGTCTCACAACTGATGCAAAGTCATCAATATTTTCAAAATGGATATTGTGACCAGCGTTTGGTATAATCTTGAGAGTAGCAGCCGGACACAAGCTGGCAATTTCTGCATTGATACGTTGAAATTTATCATCATCTTCTCCCGCTAGCAAGAGAATGGGGATTTGATTTTGGGCGAGTTTTTCCCACAGAGAGGGCTGGTGGCCAGTTCCCATGTTGCGGAGGGATTTTGCTAATTCTAAGGGATTGTTTGCTAAACGGCTTTCTATGAGTTTCTCGAATTTGGGGGATTTTTTTAATGATTTGAATAAAGGGCGGTCGTACCAGTTTAAGATAAAATCTTTGATGTTGCTATTTTCGAGGTTTTGTGCTGTTTGTGAATCGGCTTGCCGTCTGTGCGATCGATCTTTTTCACTCTTCAATCCCGGAGAAGCTGACTCTAATACGACTTTCTCGAATCTTTCAGGAAAATGTAATGTCATGTACAGCGCCAATCGCCCGCCCATTGAGTAGCCCAACAACAAACATTTGTCTATTTGTAAGTCATCTAATAAGTGAATCAATGCTTGGGCTGTATTTGACATATTGTAGCAACTTTCGTCGCCGCTGACTCTGGTTTGTCCGTGGCCGGGAAGGTCAACTGCTAGACAACAATAAGTTTGAGATAGTAAGGAAATGATTTGGTCAAAGTCTTGACTGTCGCCCGTGAATCCGTGGAGTAATAAAATTAGTGGCTGATTTTTTTTTCCAGTTAAAGAATAGTAAAATTGATATTTTTTAGATTTGTTCATCTACACCATTAAGCTCCTATTTTTATTACAATATCATTACTAGGTTGTCAGGTATCAATCCAGTATATTCTATTGCCACCGATTTTCCATTCCTTAATGAAAGCTTACTATGAATTTCATCGCGTTCTATTGCATGGGCTAAAACTTCACCTCGAATCACGCTTAATTCTTCATCTAATTCAGGATTGACGATGAGTACCCACTCATCAGGATACAGACTAAAAATTTCTTCTAGGGTGAGGATTGGGCTAGTTTTTACTGGCGTACTCATGATTTCCTTCTCGTTGTTTTCGATTCAATATCAAACTGTTTGTAGTAAGGACTTTAGTCCTTATTGACTAAAATCTTGCAGAGAGGGCTAAAGTCCTGACTACGAACCATAGTTCTATTTTACCGAAATTCTCGATAATCGCCCAAACTACAGCACAAACCCCAGCGCTAGCAGCAAACCGCTCGTAAAATGCAGCGCCACTGCGATAAACTTAGAGTTGCTGACCTTTGCGGGTTGGTCGTGATAGTTTGCGACATGGCGGCAAAGGTCGATCGCAAAAAACAAACTTCCAAAAATCAACAGCGTCCAAATTGGGAACATTCGCAGCGCCACAAACAGCAGAGTCAAAGCATAAACGCTGCCGCACAACCACTGCAACAACTGCACGCCTTTTTTCGTACCAATTCGGACAATCGGCGATTTTTTACCCGCCGCCAAATCGTCCTCAACTTGATGGAAGTGAGAACAAAATAAGATGATACTCGTAGTAATTCCCACTATTGCCGAACCTGCGAAATTAGTAGCAGACCAAGTTTGATTTTGACTGTAATAAGCAGCAGCTAAAGCTAGCGGCCCGAAGGTAAAAAAGCAAATAATTTCGCCTAAACCCTGATAGCCCAAACGAAACGGCGGCCCTTGATAAGTGTAGCCGAGGGCGCAGCACAAAACTACTAGCAAAATTACTGTTGGGTCTTTTTGCCACCAGGAAATACCGCAGATTCCCGACACTCCGATTGCTAAAAATAGATTGGCAAGCCAGAAAATTAAAGCTTTATTTCCGGTTAAGTTTACCAAGGAATGTGCTTTATTTTTGTCTATCCCTGTTTCCGAGTCAAATACATCATTGGTGAGATTCAGCCATGCTATAATTAAAATGGCTGAAATTAAAAATGTCGAAAAAATTGACGCATTAATCGTTTGAGTTTCGGCAAAAGCAATTGCAGTTCCTACTGAAATAGGAATAACAGCAACGCTGTACATGGGCGGCTTGATTGCCGCCAGCCACAATTTACTATTTGAACGCTCAATTATCTTTGTTGTCATTACACAAACTTGATGCAATTGATAGCAGCTCAGTAATTTTACAATTTTATTGGTGAAGAATGTCTGCTAAGTCTCCGCTTGAGTGCGCCTCCGGCATCCGTTGATAGTCTTTGCGGGCGATCGCACGCCCGGTAATGCCCACCTGCAAACCTCTGCGGGGTCGATCGCCTTTTACCGAGAGTCGCCCTCTCAATCTTAAGTTTTATGTCTAAATGTTTCGATGGATCGCGCAATCGTCTGTTTTCTCCCTCCAGCGTGCCCAAACAGTCGGGAAACTCGAAAGGTCATGTTTGGCGATCGCCCGAGCGTGGTTAGATCGAAATAGGGATTATAGCGGGACAAAACCGCACTCTTTCTGACAAATCTGCTATTCTCGATTTCATGACAGTAATACCGCACCGCGCCAATCTTTTGCAAGACCGCAATCAACTGCATCAGTTGCTGTTAGATTGCCAGCAGTCTTTAACCGAAAAAGATCAAACAAAAATAGTTAGTATTTCTCAGGAAATTTCCCCCGTCGATCCGCTAGCGGTACTGCAAGAAATTGCCACACCCGATGACAGACACTTTTATTTTGAAAAAAGAGACCCCATTGTCGGCAACAGTTTTGCGATCGCCGCCCTAGATTCGGCAATCCATCTCACAGTAGCAGGAAGCGATCGATTTGCCCTCGCTCAAAATTTTATTCAATCAAGTCTTTCCCGGACAATTACCATCGGTACGGAACGTTTGCCCTTTAGCGGGCCGCACTTTTTTTGTAGCTTTGCTTTTTTTGATGAGAATGTCGCCACCAATTCTTACTTTCCCCCCGGTACCATATTTTTACCCAAATGGCAGATTACTCGCCTCAACGATAGCTGTACAATTGTCGCCAATGCCAAAATAGATAGAGATATAAATGTTAAAATTATTACTGAAACCATTAGCAAACAATTTGATAAAATTGCCTCTCAAAAATACATCAAATTAATTAACAGCCAAAACTCACTTCCATTAAAACAAATTCCTGTCAATGATGCCGCTCAATTTAAAAAATCTGTCAAGTCCGCTTTAGAATTAATCGAGTCTAAATATTTCAGTAAAATTGTGTTGTCCCAAGCTATAAATGTCATTTGCCAAACACCTTTTAGCGTAATAGATTCCTTAAATAACTTGCGCCTCACCTATCCAGGTTGCTACGTGTTTTCTACCAGTAACGGCAAAGGTCAGCAATTTATCGGTGCCAGTCCAGAACGCTTAATTAGCATTCACAACAATCAGTTGATCGCAGATGCTTTAGCCGGTTCTGCACCGAGGGGAAAAACTGAAGCAGAAGATGGTAATTTAGGCAAAGATTTACTCAACAGCGAAAAGGATATTCGAGAACATCAAGCTGTAATTGACTTTATAATCGATCGCCTTTCGAGTCTCGGCATCCATCCCGACTTTTCCCCGCTACCGAGACTGCTGCAACTATCCAACATTCAGCATTTGTGGACACCCATCAGGGCTAGAATTCCCCCAGATATTCACTTATTGAAAATTTTAGCCCAACTGCATCCAACGCCAGCGGTAGCGGGGGTACCGAGGGATATTGCACTACAGCAAATTCGGGGCTGCGAAAGCTGCGATCGCTCTTTGTATGCAGCACCCCTGGGCTGGATCGATCGCACTGGTAACGGCGAATTTGCTGTCGGCATTCGATCGGCATTAATCGATGGATCTCGGGCGATACTTCATGCTGGTGTTGGAATTGTGGCAGGTTCCGAACCCGACAAAGAACTAGCAGAAATTCAACTGAAACTGCAAGCACTTTTAAATGCTTTAGTTTAAGAATAATATAGCCTTTCGAGCGAAAAATGAGATAAGACATAGGGCATAGGGCATAGGGCATAGGGCATAGGGCATAGGGCATACCTTACTTTTGCGATAACTGCTATATCTCATAACTATGTAGCGAGAAATTAGGTAACTTAAGACTTAGATATGGGTAGCCAGAAACCGGGTTTTTCAGCCAAGACTAGCCAAAAACCCTCAATCTCGAAAAAACCCGGTTTATTGAGCTTTGATTGAGAACCGTTATATGTCATAAAATATTATCGATCGCCAAAACAACAAAATGCTTGACTTTCGGAACACAAACACCCTCTGGGCTTCCATCATAGCCGAGACATTGCAGCGACTGGGACTAACCACAGCCGTAATTTGTCCCGGTTCGCGATCGGCCCCGCTAACCATAGCCTTCGCCCAGAATAAGTTAATAGAAACTATCCCCATCCTCGACGAGAGATCTGCGAGTTTCTTCGCCTTAGGAATCGCCAAAAAATCCGGTGTACCAACCGCCCTAATTTGTACCTCAGGAACCGCCGCAGCCAACTTTTATCCGGCGATTATCGAAGCCCGTGAAAGTCGAATTCCGCTGCTAATTCTCACAGCAGATAGACCCCCCGAATTGCGCGACTGTCACGCCGGACAAGCGATCGACCAAGTTAAACTATACGGCAATTATCCCAACTGGCAAGCGGAATTAGCCATCCCTTCAGCGTCCATAGGAATGCTAGACTATGTGCGACAGACGATCGTGTACGCGATCGAGCGATCGACCTTTCCGACACCAGGCCCAGTCCACCTCAACATC
This sequence comes from Microcoleus sp. PH2017_24_DOB_U_A, assembly GCF_020738205.1. Classification (NCBI taxonomy): domain Bacteria; kingdom Bacillati; phylum Cyanobacteriota; class Cyanophyceae; order Oscillatoriales; family Microcoleaceae; genus Microcoleus; species Microcoleus sp. PH2017_24_DOB_U_A. The sequence goes on along the minus strand of NZ_JAEQCT010000049.1, from coordinate 51,853 downwards.
CCCCTTCGGGATCCGCTTGTACCAGTTTCAGACATTGCTGTCGAAGCTTTAGAAACACAATTCGATATCGAATATTTCTTTGCAGGATTAGAACCGATTTTTGCAGCAGAAACTTCTACCCCCCCCAGCCCCCCCTTGTTAAAGGGGGGAGTAAGAAGTGCAATAGAACCGATTTGTGCAGCAGAAACTTCTACCCCCCCCAGCCCCCCCTTGCCAAGGGGGGGAGTAAGAAGTGCAATAGAACAATGGCCCGAATGCAGTAAAGGGATTATTATTGCAGGTGTAGCCCAGCCTGAAGATGCAGAAAAGTATTGTAGTGCGATCGGCAAAATTTCCCAACTATTAAACTGGCCAGTATTAGCAGAAGGACTATCGCCCTTAAGAAACCGCGCCCAACTCAACCCCCATCTAATTTCCACCTACGATTTAATCCTGCGAAACCGCGAACTAGCAGATAAATTAACCCCAGAAATCGCCATTCAAATCGGAGACTTACCCACAAGCAAAGAATTGCGAAACTGGTTAGACAAAACCCAACCCAAACGCTACATAATCGATCCGGGCCACCACAACTTAGATCCCCTACACGGCCCAACAATTCACCTACGAACCTCCATAGAAAACCTCGCAACTGCTATCTCCCTTCATGTCCCCCCCCTTAGCAAGGGGGGGTTAGGGGGGGTTCTCACCTCTCCCACAAACTCCCCTCAAATCCCCCCCCTTAGCAAGGGGGGGTTAGGGGGGGTTCTCACCTCTCCCACAAACTCCCCTCAAATCCCCCCCCTTAATAAGGGGGGGCTAGGGGGGGTTCTCACCTCTCCATCAAACGAATACCTCCAACTTTGGCGAAACACCGAAACCCAAGTCAGACAAACAATAGACCAAAAACTATCAGCAATTAATCACATCATCGAACCAAAAATTTCTTGGCTGCTTTCCCAAATATTGCCACCAGCCACACCCATATTTATTTCCAACAGTATGCCAGTCCGAGATGTCGAGTTTTTCTGGAAGCCGAACAACTTAGAAATAAAACCTTTTGTCAATCGCGGCGCCAACGGCATAGACGGCACATTGTCAACAGCTTTAGGAGTCGCCCACCGCAATCAAAGCAGCATTTTGTTAACAGGTGATTTAACACTTTTGCACGACACCAACGGCTTTTTAATTACAAATAAATTTGTCGGTCATCTGACAATTGTTTTAATTAATAACAACGGTGGCGGGATTTTTGAAATGTTGCCAGTTGCTAAATTTGACCCGCCCTTTGAAGAGTTTTTTGCCACACCGCAGGATATCAATTTTGCTCAATTGTGTGCAACTTACGGCGTGGAACACGAGATAATTGAGCATTGGGAGCAGTTCCAACAAAAATTAAGTTTTCTACCAAATAACGGGATTCGGGTCTTAGAACTGCAAACAAATAGGCGCTCCGATGCTAAATGGCGGCAAGATAATCTCAGTAAATTTGCCAAAGGTTCGTAGTAAGGACTTCAGTCCTTTCTTGGGAAATTTAAGGACTAAAGTCCTGACTACGAACCTCATATGCCAAAGGTTCGTAGTAAGGACTTTAGTCCTTTCTTTGAGAATTTAAGGACTAAAGTCCTGACTACGAACCTCATATGCCAAAGGTTCGTAGTCAGGACTTTAGTCCTTTCTTTGAGAATTCAAGGACTAAAGTCCTTACTACGAACCTTTTATGAACAATATTTAAACGGCTGCTTGAGCTAGCAGTGCATCTAACTCTCCATCTCCATCAAGTTTGTGAATGTCATCGCAGCCGCCGACGTGTTGACTGTTAATAAATATTTGGGGCACGCTGCGCTTCCCGTTAGCGCGATCGGCCATGGCATTTCTAGCAGCTTCGTCGCCGTCAATTTTGTATTCCGTGTAATTGACGCCTTTCCACCACAGCAAAGTTTTGGCGCGGATACAGTACGGACAGGTTTGCCAAGTATAAATTTCAACATTGGCTTTGATGCGATCGGGCTTGCGGCCCAAAATGGGATTCAGAAAATCAAGCATTTTCGTTACAGGGGTAAAATTTCAACTGGTTGAGAGATTAAATCATTTTAGCGAAACGCCATCAATCCCGCGTTCTACCAAAGGTTAGGCTGGGATGCAATTACCTGCCGCACCTGTAGTGCTGTGATTCGTGTCACACATTTACTCTACTCCGATCACTTGCTTTCATCCAAAATAATCACCTGCGGAACCTACTTAATATCACCGATCTTTTGAGGAAACCAAGCGATTATGAATATATCGAATTCAACCGCACTGCCATGAAAGCTTTACAACTCCTCCCCGGCGCTATCTCTGAAATCCTCGCTTCTGTAACCGACACAGGCGTTTTGACATTAGCCGATCGCTACGGTTTGATGGCCGCCACCTTAGACGAGTCGCTGAATGACGAAGATAGATGCTGTGTCAACCGCCTGCTGCGGGCAGTGCTCAAAGGCCGGGTGAGAATGGTCAACGAACTTTCAGCGTAACGAGGATTTGCAGTTTTGTTCTGATGGTAAGGTGAGTCAGCGGTAGATAAAGATGGCGAAATTGGTTGGCAGCCGATCGCCCGCCGGAGTCCCAGAGACTTGATATAACGGCAATTTGAATTCGATGTAAAGTTTTCTCCTCCAACAAAACAACGGTTTTTTTCGATGTGCAGCCTGTAACGGGCTGCTTTTTGTTGGACGGCTAATCGCGGATTTCGCCATCGCACGGGTGGTCAGAAACCGGGTTTTTTACGAGAATACTTGACTGTGACCGACAGATTCGCTAAAAAACCCGGTTTCTTGGGTCAGAGTCTAATCTCGTGTTCTAATCGCGGATTTCCAGGTTGTACTGACGGCAGAGGGCGATCAGTTTTTGTTGGAAGCGATCGCGCAGTTTCACAGGTGAGACAATCGCACAATCTTCCCAGTAAGGAGCAATTTCGCGAAAAAACCAGAAGGTATTGGAGATATTCCGAATCACTCGTCTAATTGGCGGATCGCCTTCTAAGTCGCTGACTTCCACATCGCCTTGCTTGCGCCTGTAGTTAAAGGCAAGTCTGCCGGATAAGTGAAATTCTACGGGAATCCTGGCTAAATCTGACAGCCAAGGTCGATCGACCGCAATCACCGCAGCATCTTCAATGCGATCGAGCAGCAGTGTCCAGTTGTGTTCGAGTCCCGGTACGTCTTGATTTCCCTCAGATTCTTCGCAGCGACACATTAAATACTGTCGCTTTTCTATAGGGACAATCCGAGCGTGTAAGACTGTGTAATTCCAAAGTCGATCGGCTGCATCTCGGTAAGACAGGCGAAAAGGTTGCTGTCTGTGAATAAAATGGTCGATTTTTTGCCGCCAAACAGGTAAGGGGTTGCTCAAAAACGCCTCGATTTCGGCCCGGAAGGGGAGAGTTAGTTCGCTGCGTGAGCTCAATAATTCCGCAATTGCCAGCGCTTCATCGATTTTGCCCAAGTCAAGCAATTGCTGTCGGGCGATGTCTAGGGCTTGGATGCGGGTTTGGGGCCAGTCGTTGTTCGGGGCGATCGTCAGTTGGCGGCGGGCGATCGCTTCTATCAGTTTGGATATGTTCGGGCGATCGCCCCACGTCTTCCCGAATTCTTGGGCTAAGGCTTCCAACTGCGCTTTATCTCGTTCAGAAACCGACAGAGTGATCGATTGACCTTTGCGACTCATAAATATACGGACACTTTCTCATTGTACAGGCTTGATAATCTCTATTGTCGGTGTCAATATAGGAAATATCCACTTTCTACGGACACAGATTCAGCATATGTCCGATTACCAGATTACTCTCAAATCCGTTTACTCCTGTCCCGCTGCGGAGATTCCCAAGGGAGTCAAATTACCAGAAAATTGGACACTTTCTTGGCATCAACTTGAAACTTTAAAGGCAATTCGCGATCCGAATATTGATGTCATTACCAACTTTGCTATCACTAGCGATGGTAAAAGTTTAGCCGCTTTTTTAGAAACATTGCAGACAGATTGTTGTGCAGTGGCGCTATATCCAACGAATGAACTGGCGCGAGATCAGGAGACTCAAATTAAGCGCTATATCGAACAATTTCAACCCGAACATCAACCCCGCGTTGTCCGACTCAGCGGCTCGGAATTAGAAATATATGCAGAAAATGAAGGATTGAAAAAAGCAGCCGCGATTGCATCTCGCACAGGTCAATCAGAAATTTTATTAACTAACCCTGATATCTTGCACCATCTGCACCGAGGAGCGTATTTAAGCTCTGAAGATAGCCCTGATAAACTGTGGGGTCGAATCGACAAAGATTTTGACCTATTCATTTTTGATGAATTTCATGTTTTTGCGGCTCCTCAGATTGCCAGCGTCATCAATACCCTGTTATTAATTCGTCATACAAACCGCCGGAAAAAGTTTGTATTTCTGTCAGCAACTCCAGACGAGCAATTAATTAGCAGACTAGAAACAGCAGGGTTTCGCTGTCAAACTATCGATCCTTTAAAAGAAGGCAAATATCGGTTTCCCGATCGCCCCGCCGAAATAGAACAGTTTAAAACAGACTCCTGGCGGCAGATATTAAGGGAAAGTACGCTGACTTTTATTTCCCTAGAACCAACTTCAAAAGCTTCTGAAACTTGGCTTAAAGACAGTGCAAATCTCATCCTGACTCACTTTAAACACAATCCCGGCAGTAAAGGAGCGATTATCCTGAATTCAATTGCTGCCGTCAAGCGACTGACACCATTTTTTCGGGAATTGTTCGCGCCTCACGGTTTAGTTGTTGGCGAAAATACCGGGTTGTCGGGAAAGATGGAAAAAGAGCGATCGCTCTCGTCAGACTTAGTTCTCGGTACTAGCACAATTGATGTCGGGGTAGACTTCAAAATCAATTTGCTGATTTTTGAATCCGCCGATGCCGGCAACTTCATCCAAAGATTGGGAAGGTTGGGGCGACACGATGGGTGCGATCGCAATGGAGAGTTTATTCAGTTTAAAAATTTTACAGCCATCGCACTCACCCCTAATTTCTTAGTCGAACGCTTGTTTGCAGGCGATACTGCCACTTTAGAGTCTAGTGGAATTTACGATCGTCCTTTTTTCTATCAACAAATTCGCGAAAACTACCGCCAAATCAACAATTTTGAGGGATATTATTCGCGGTGGGGTGCGGTGCAGTCTGTTCAAATTTGTTGGGAATTAGGGCACAGGACAATTAAACAGCAGTACGCATCAAGTCAGAAAGCTTTTCAGGAAGCTGCTCAAAAAGTATTTAAAACTAGCTTGGGGAAAGTGGCCGGTAATATTAAACAGTGGGGCAAAGAGTGGCAAGAGCGATCGGGAAATAAGACAGGAAATCCGATTGTTGAAGATGCTAGCAGTTTTCGAGGTTCTAGTCCTCTGCAATGCGCCATCTGCGATTTAACTGATTCCCATGAGGCAGACAAATTTAAAACTTACGATTTACCAGGAATTTTGAGCAACTTGGAAATCGAACCGATGACGGAATTTGCATTTATGCAAATGTTGAAGGAGACATCTGAACGCATTGGGCAACCAATTGCCAAAGGTCGATTTAAACATTGTCTGGCTTTTTTGAAGTTGCGTAGTTATCGGGAGGAAAGACTGAATTGGAAATTTACTTATTCGGGAAAATTGGAGGAAAATGCTGCTGCTTGGAAGGTTCAGGTTTTAACGGGGATTGAGGTTTTGCAACCTGAGAATTATTGGATCGGGGAAATCAACAAGCGTTTGAAGAAGCAAGCATTGGTTTGTTATGTCCTGCGTTATCCGGTGGCTGAAGTGCGATCGCGCCTGCGACTGCCGGTGCACTTTCAGATTTATCCGATTTGCGATCGATACAGTATCCACGATACGACTGCACCTTATTCTATAGCTTTTGGGCAGTCGGCGCTGTTGGTGGACACGCTGGCCCACTGGCTCAAGAGCAAGGGGGATGAAATATGGATTGCGTAGAATATCAAGCCCTGATAGGGAGTTTACATTGTACAGAAGTCAATGCTGGGAAAGCATCAAACAAAGGAGTAGGCGAGGTTTCAATCCCTAATAGGGGCTTGGATTTGCTTAAACATTTGCAAGCAGTTTTAGTTTCCCAGGAGGCAACCATAGCAGATAAAGGTGAAAATGTCAAAAATTACTTTCTTGCCACATTTAAAGTTGAGGTTGGTAGGAGGTGGTAAAAAAGAAATGGTTCTCGCTTACTCTTTAAGCAGTGTTACACTGACAGTGTTGTGATCCACGAGGACAACCGCCCATGCCCCAGCAAAATCTTGACGCTGACCAACTACGCCATTTGCTTTGTGCTTTAACAGAAGACCTGAACCAATTCCGGCTCAATACCTCAATTTTGCAGAAATGTCAACAACTTGTAACTATTGTCTATAATCAACAAACTAAAATTCAGTCACTTGAGGCTGAAAATAGTGCTCTCAGAAGAATTAATCGCGATCGAGCAGACAAAATTTTTGAATTGGAGTGTCTAGTAAATCCTTTTTCTCAAGATGGAGATGCTATTTGCAATGAATAATCTGTTTTCGGTATCAACATAGACTCCCTAGAGGCATAAAATGGCTAAAAAACGTCAAAAACCAGATCAAGAGTACCAACAACTCTCATTAAATTTTGATATCCCAGTCAATTTGAACTCAGAGCGATCGGATGATGCAGATGATGACTGGCTGCAAGATGAAGAATTAGGGGCAAACTTTGAAACGTCCGATCGCACGATCGAACCTCAAACTCGCGACTTACTAACCCTCAAACTCTTGCGAGAAGCCATTCAGAGTCAAAATCCAGGCGATCGCGTCATGGGAGATTTCGCAGAATATGTCTTGCCAAATCTGCTGCGAGTTGCGATCGGCGTCACAGCCAAAGGCGGCAAATTTTTTGACGAACTCGATCGCAAACAAGGAAAAGAGAACGTCAGGCGCGATAACGCAGGCGATCAGTCCCTAAATACTCACCTGCTAAATGGATTATTTCCTGCTAATTTAATTGAACAGCGGTTAGAAAAACTCGATACCACCGTGCGGCGATCTGTAGGAGAAAAAGAACGGCGGTTAGTAATTGCTGGATTTATTCTCCACGACTTTGAAAAATTCCCCGATGTCCCCAACGATTGTCGCAAGTTACCGCTAGAAAAGCACCGTCAAATTATTGATGAAAAAGTTCGACAGTTAGGACTAGATCGCTTCATCAATCCCGACGATCCAGATGCTTATCGAGAATACATTGACGATTTGCTCTGCCTTGCTTACAACGCTCAGCGGCGTTGGGATACTAACTGGAACTTTTCCGAATTTGGGTTAAATCCAGTGTTGCGCGATCGCACACTCCGTAGTCTCTCAGACTTGACTTGTTTAGCAGATTCCCTAGCATCTATTATCAAACATCCCCAAGATGCAGAAAATACCAGGCTCAACGAGTTAATCCACAGCCTCAGCGACGGGCAATTAAAATTCACTTATCACAGTATCGCTGAAAACAGAGGCGTACTTACCAACGTCGTCAATAACGCTTTAATGGAAGTGCATACGGCACTAAATACCGACGATTGCACCTACTACGAACCATTGCTGTACCTACCAACAGGTGTAATTTATCTAGCGCGATCGGATGCTCCTGCTATTTCAATTGCAGACTTGCCCGAACGGGTAGTTAGCAAGATCAAACAACTCTGCGCCGGACAATTGCAACGGCGACAAACTGGTTTTGGCAGAGATGGTAAAGGCATGAAATATGCCGATTACTATAACCTATTTTTTGATGCGTCAGAGTTGATGCTAGTTGCTGTTGATGCTACTTTACGCATTCTCAAAATAGGAAAAAACTCTGTTGCCAAAAGTCGCAGCGATAATCTGATAAAATTTCAGCGTCAGGATGTTTTGTCTGCTGATTATAACTTCAAGTTTGACGACGATATTCGGATCGATCAGATTGCTGAACTTGGGGACTTAGTGAGTCGCAAGATTTGGGGAGAACAGGTTAATACCATCGAAGCGGCACGCAAGAAAGACAAAAAACTACCCGCCCTAACTCATCTAGATATTGTCGATGAAATTGCTAAGTTTTGGAACCTATCTGAATATCTGCCAGCCCTGAGAGAAATTCAACGGATTAATGAACGCCTGAAAGAACTTAAACTAAAAGGCAATACAGGCGGCGTTCCTTACGAATGGTACTATTTAGCAGCAAAGTACCTAGAACATCACCCAGGAATTGAGGATGTGCGGGAAGTTTACGAACAGGCGATCGCCCACATTTCCCAAATGATTAAACCCATTCTTTCACAGTACAAATTGCCCGACGGTTGGGACGATTTGCGTTTGTGGGTAACGCGGGTTGTCATGTTACCCGGAAATACACCATTGGACACAGCATCCAGTAACGTATTTTTAGATGAGTTGGAACGCTATCAACTCGCTAAAAAACAGGGTAGAGGAAGACAGTTAATCTGTTCGATTTCCCATTCAGCTTACACGGTAACAGAACAAATGGAATCAGCCGTTTTGTTCACCCCTCAAGTTTACACTAACAAACAAATGTTGGGAGGTTCTAACGCCAAACGCAATATTTCTAGTATTGCAGGTTTGGAAATGATGCTGAGGCAAATTTTAATGAATCAAACTCAAGCTGTGGGCAAAAAATTTGAAGATGGCAAATATCGCTATCTCTATTTTTATCCCACATATTACTTCACCCCAGAGACAAATAAGTTTCTGCAAAAAGCCTACACTAGCATTGCCCAAACCCGCTTTGATACCAGCATTCGCAATCATTTTATCAGCAAGGATTTGCAAGCCGATTTTGGACGCGATCGCTACCAAAGCATTGATGCTTTCCTCATAGATGAAAACATCGAACCAGGAAAAGACCGCACCTTCAAACTTTCCTATCCCGAAGACCAACCCCTAACATTTTACTTCATGGCGCTTCCGCCCGGCCGAGATGCAACTGATACCGAATCCTGGGTAATGCCAACTTGGTTAGCTTTTGCATTTCCCATGATTCTGGATGTCAAAACCGTAGTTTCCGAGTCGCCAATTCCACCATTTAATGACGGTGCAGAATTTGAAGAAAGCGTATTTCTTGACAGTGTACCCCAAGCTTTTAGGGTGTTGACGAAGCGCGATCGCTTCCGTCTCGACTATATCTTAGAAGGATGGGAGGAAAACGGTAAAAAATACCCTGCACCTTTAAATGCTTTAACTGCTGCTTATGCAATTCATTTAGATGTGAATGCTAAGCAGGGAAAATCTGGCTATGATGCCAACTGGGGTAAACTGAGCGAACTCGCCAAGGATTTTGAAACTAGCCTGCTTTATGTTTTTGCTTACTTAAAGAATTGGGTTCGTAAGCAAAAATTAGATGCACCGAGTTTGAGTAAAATCAAACTTTATGCTCACTCATTTTACCCTTGTTTTGACCCCTACGTTACCTATAAACCTGAATCGGAGGACTTAATTGTGGAAGCAGAATCACCCTTGAATCATCCCAAAAAACTTACAGAACTTTATCGCAAGTTCTACCGGGCTAAATCGACTCCCGGAAAACCGACCAAATCAAATGCAATTCTCAAGCCAATTGATGAAGCAGCAGATGTAATTCTCAAAGCATATAAGGAGGAAGGATTTAATCTAGTCCAAACTGTAGCTGCTAAAATCTTTAAACTGATGGAGCGAGTGCATAACTCTACCGCTGAGGGACGTTGGGTGATTGCTAAACGGGATGAGGAACGCGAGGCAATTATGGACTTTGCCAATTACTTTGTTGTTGAAGTATTTGAAAAGTCTTTTGCAGGCGATCGCGCTCGTTTAGCTGGTCGTCAACTCAACCTCATTCGAGATACTTGCGAGTTCCTTTATCGCCTTGAAGGCGATAAGAAATATCGCGCAAGGAAAGAGCAAGCGAGTGAGAATGATCTTGAAGATTCTGATTCTGACAATGATGACTAACTAGCTTTTCAATTGACCAAACTTAATTTACAAAACCTAACTGGAGACAAACAATGACTTTTCTAAAGAATCTTGACCAAACCAAATGCTTCCAAAATGAAATTCCCTACAAGCCAATGGGAAAATATATCCATTTTTTGACTATTCGTGTCACTGAATCCTATCCCTTATTTCAAACAGACCAAGAACTTAATAAGGCGAGAGTGAGAGCAGGAAGAAAACGCGAAAATAGCGCTCCGATCAGCCGTCTGACGATGTTCAAACGCAAACAATCTACACCTGAACGCTTAGTTGGTCGGGAATTGCTTCGTAATTATGGATTTATGACCGCACAAGAATGCGAGTATAACGTCCGATTCGCAATGGATAACCCCGACTGCATTATCTATGGCTTTGCTATTGGTGATTCTGGATCGGAAAAATCTAAGGTGGTGGTTGATACTGCATACTCAATCACACCCTTTGATGATTCTCATGAAACATTTACGCTGAATGCTCCTTATGAAAATGGCACAATGGCAGCGAAGGGAGAGATGAAAGAATTACCAAAAGGCAAAGATAAGGGTAAGTTAGATGGAGAAATTGGTACAACTACAGCCCGAATTAATCAACAAGATCATATTCGACCACAGGTTTTCTTTCCTAGCATTATCACTCTCAAAGATGCAACTGAGGCAGGCTTTCTATATGTTTTGAATAACATCCTGCGTACCAGTCGTTACGGTGCACAAACCACTCGTACAGGCACGATGCGTAATGAATTAATTGGTGTTGTTTTTGCTGATGGCGAAATCACCAGTAACCTCCGTTGGACTCAGGCAATTTATGACCTGTTTCCTGATGAAGTGCTGCAATCTCTTGACCCGTTAGATGAAGATGATGTGATGGATAACGCTGAGACAGCAATTCAATCTCTTTTGGATGACGAACCCATTGTAAAAACTGCTTTTATCGGTGAAAAATTTGATCCTATTCTTAAAGAAGTTAAGGCTTTGACGAGTAATGAGACAACGCTTAAAGCAATTTTAAAGAAAGCTGATGATGAGGCTAAAGCTTACGCGAAGAAGCATATCAAGGGTAAAGCAGGAGCTACAACAGCAGCGGAGTAAAAACCATGACTTTAATTTACCGCTGTCAAATCGAGTTGCATGATAGCCTTTATTTTGCAACTCGCGAGATAGGGAGACTTTACGAAACAGAGCCTGTAATTCACAATTACGCGCTTTGTTACGCCCTCGGTTTGGTGGATAGCGAAGTCTATGCCACCACCGTTTCTGAAGAAGATTCCTATCGATATTTCTGTCCCGAACAAGTTCCTAAATACGAGCCGCATTTAACGGCGCTCAACCAGCAGGGAATTTATGTTACTCCGGCGCGATCGATCTTTCACTCCTCTACTCTCAACACTTGGAAATACGCCAACAACAACTATCACGTTGAGATGGAGAAAACCCAGAAAAATATTCCCAGTTTTGGCAGAACCAAAGAGATTGCGCCGGAAAGCAAATTTGAGTTTTTCATCATTTCAGAGAAGCCTCTGAAACTAGCTAAATGGATTCGTTTGGGAAAATGGATGAGTAAAGCTGAATTAAAGACTGATGAAATTACAAAATTCGAGCGCAAAAATGGTGACTTCATTTTTCCCTATTTGCTTAATCCCTTAGATGTGATGTTTTCGCATCAAGTGATGAGCTACGATGTGGTGAATATGCCCCCAGTAAGTTTGATTCAAAATATCAAAATTCGTGGGCAATATTACAAGCTTGAAGAAATCAAAATAGGCGAGAAATATTACAAGCTTGAAAATATCCAAATTCCAGCTTGTATGGAATACCGCTTTCGGGCTAACTAACTCTTAGGTTCGTAGTAAGGACTTTAGTCCTGCTGAGGACTGAAGTCCTCACTACGAACCTATCACACATTAATTTTACTATCCAAATATGCCGCACAGTCTCATCCTCAACATACTCCCCATCGCCCCAATTCCCCCCGGATACCTCACGGGAAGACACCTGCACGCCCTGTTTCTCACCCTCGTGAGCTCCGTTGACAAACAACTCGGCGATCGCCTTCACGATGCCACAGCCGACAAATCCTTCACCCTCAGCCCTTTGCAAACTAAAAAATGCCCTTTCAAAAAACACCATTCCCTCCAATGGGAACACACAGAACCAATTCCAGAACACTCTCTCTGTTGGTGGCGAATTAGTCTGCTGGATGACACTTTATTTGGCAAATTAACTCACCTTTGGCTGAATCTCAATCCATCCCGTCCGTGGCATCTTGGCCCGGCGGATTTGATGATTACGAAGATTCTCGGAACACCTCAAGTAGATCAACCTTGGGCGAATGCTTGTACTTACTCTCAACTTTACGAACAAGCTTCGGAAACTAATCGCTTAATTGCCTTCAGTTTTGCGACGCCTACTACCTTTCGACAGGGGAAGTTCGATTCGGTGATTCCTACTAGAGATTGCGTTTTTAATAGTCTACTGAGTCGCTGGAATAAGTACAGCGGGATTGAGATTCCTAATTTGCCATTGGATGCACTTTTTTCAACTTTTGTCAATATCAAAACTGAAAGATTGACTAACTATGAAAGCAATTTTGTGGGCATGGTTGGGGAGGTTAGTTATCGGATTTTGGGTGATGTGGAGCCTTTGGTGATTAAGCAAATTAATGCTTTGGCGGATTTTGCTCTTTACTGCGGGGTTGGGAGGAAAACTCCGATGGGGATGGGGATGACTCGACGGATTGTTGTTAATAAGAGTTGAACCGATTTTGAGGGCGGGCAAGATGCCGGATGTCCAGGGCGGGCAAGATGCCCACCCCACAATAATACTAAACTCTTGTGGAACAGGCATCTTGCCTGTTGCTAATTATGGATGCCCACCCCACAATAATACTAAACTCTTGTGGAACAGGCATCTTGCCTGTTGCTAATTATGGATGTCCAGGGCGGGCAAGATGCCCACCCCACAATAACACTAAACTCTTGTGGAACAGGCATCTTGCCTGTTGCTAATTCCCAATTTTGAGGGCGGGCAAGATGCCCACCCCACAATAACACTAAACTCTTGTGGAACAGGCATCTTGCCTGTTGCTAATTTCAATTACTAATCTCCTACAAACTATCAAAATTATGAACGATTTTGATTACATTTCGATCGCACTTTTGAACCAATACTCTTACTGTCCCCACCGCTGCTGGCGGATGTCTTGCGCGGGAGAATTCACGGATAACCAGTATACCATCGAAGGGACGAGTTTGCACGATCGCGTTCACACTCTCAGTCAAATCAACCGCGATGAGACTTGGCAGGTGCGGGCGATTTGGCTGAAGTCTGAAAAGTATATGCTGATTGGAAAATCGGATTTGATTGAATCAACGGATGGTGAGTTGTATCCCGTTGAGTACAAGCGGGGGCGCAAGGGCGAATGGGATAATGATGAGTTGCAAGTTTGCGCTCAAGCCCTTTGTTTGGAGGAGATGACGGGGAAAAGTATTGCGACTGGATATGTGTATTACGCGCTGTCGCATCAGCGGCAGTTAGTCGAGATTTCTGAGGGGTTGAGACGGGAGACGATCGCCACTATCAACGCTATCCAAATTTTACTGCAAACTGGCAAAATTCCTCCAGCGCACTATAGCAAACGCTGTCAGGGTTGCAGCCTTTATCAGCAATGTTTGCCGCAAGCTGCTGAAAAAGTCCTGCGCTATCAAGAAGCTAATTAAACCTCATTTTTGGGAGTCTATCATGGGAACACTTTATATCAATCAAGATGATGTGTTTATCGGCAAAACAGATGAACGGCTGAATGTCAAGGCAAAGAATCAAATATTACAGGATGTGCCTTTGATTCATTTAGATGGAGTGGTGATTGTGGGACGGGCGACTATTTCCCCGGCTGCGGTTGCAGAATTGCTTCAGCGGAAAATTCCTCTGACTTTTATCACCGATACTGGTCACTATTTGGGTAAGCTGGAACCGGAATTAAGTAAAAACATTTTCGTTCGGAATGCTCAGTGGAAAGCGGCGGGGGAAACTCCGCAAGCTATTCATGTTGTCCAGGGTTTTATTCGGGGAAAATTGAAGAACTATCGCACCAGTTTATCTCAAACTCAGCGGGAACATTCGGAACTAAATTTAAGTTCGGCAATTACTCAGATTTCAAATGCGATCGCCAAACTTGACAAAACTGACAACATTAATTCTTTGCGCGGCCATGAAGGTGCTGGGAGTGCGGCGTATTTTGGAGTTTTCAACCAATTAATTCGGGCGGAAGGCTTTGTGTTTAAACCCCGACACCGCCCTGCTACCGATCCGGTGAATTCTTTGATGAATTTTGCTTACACGTTGCTACGTCACGATGTCCAAAGCGCGATTAATATTGTGGGATTTGACCCTTATTTAGGATACCTTCATACGCAGCGCTACGGCCGCGTGGGTTTAGCGTTTGATTTGATGGAAGAGTTCCGCCCGTTGGTGGCTGACAGTGTAATTCTCAACGCGATTAACCGCCGGATTCTGACGCCGAATGATTTTACTGTGGAACCGCTGAGTAATGTGATGCGACTGTCGGAAACGGGACGGAAAGAGTTTTTGAGGTTGTATGAAAAGAAAAAGCAGTCTGAGTTTAAGCATCCGGTTTTGAAACGCAAGTGCACTTATCGAGAGGCTTTTGAGATTCAGGGGCGGCTGTTGGCGAAATATTTGATGGGCGAGATTGACAAATATCCACCTTTAGTTTTGTACTAGATATGCACATTCTGATTTCTTACGATATTTCGGAAGACAAGCGCCGGACAAAGATTCACAAAATGCTGAAGTCTTATGGGCAGTGGATGCAGTACAGTGTATTCGAGTGTGCCGATCTGACTGAGACTCAGTATGCTAAATTGCGATCGCGCCTGAACAAAGTCATCAAACCAAACGAAGACAGTATTTTGTTTTTTCCGCTGTGCGCCTGCTGTCAAGGTAAGATTGAACGTATTGGTGGGGTCGTTCCTGCCGATCGAACAATATTTTTTGCCTAGTTTCCGTGAACGGGTAGGTGTTAAAATAGGGGTATCAAATTTTTCGGCTGAAACTGATGTGCAGCAAGAGTTTGATGCCCCTAGTCTCAAAAAACGATTCACGGAAAATCTGAAAGCTTTACAGGATAACGTTTTTGGAGTGAGTATGAAAAATTGGGGATTGACAAGCCTAGGGCTGAAATGGTACTTTTGTTTTAGATTCACGGAACTGCACCTTGAAAACCAAATACACCAAGGCTTCTGGAGCGGGCGGCCGGAAAATACCTAAAACCCTATCAGGGATTGAAACGACGATGTTGACGATAATAATTTACAAGTTTACAGCCGGAAAATACCTAAAACCCTATCAGGGATTGAAACCGATGCTAACCAATCTCTACGAAAAGCTAGACAATTTATCGCCGGAAAATACCTAAAACCCTATCAGGGATTGAAACGTTCCACAAAGTATTTTCGAGTCCACCCCGTTATGCGCCGGAAAATACCTAAAACCCTATCAGGGATTGAAACCTTCGAGCTATTATTAGCGATCCAATGCAGAAACTGCGCCGGAAAATACCTAAAACCCTATCAGGGATTGAAACGTGGTTTGCCCGCCCGCAGGTGCTTGCCAGTCGAGTGCCGAGCCGGAAAATACCTAAAACCCTATCAGGGATTGAAACCGCCTCTGAGCCGGAACCTGAAACCATCAGTCCAGAGGAGCCGGAAAATACCTAAAACCCTATCAGGGATTGAAACGGGGATACGACAGGAGCGGGGGCACTGCTGTAATGGGCGCCGGAAAATACCTAAAACCCTATCAGGGATTGAAACGATTTGAAAAATACCGTCAACTTCTGTATTACCTCTTGCCGGAAAATACCTAAAACCCTATCAGGGATTGAAACACTTCCCAGAGTTGCCAGTCCGATCGCCACTTTGGCCGGAAAATACCTAAAACCCTATCAGGGATTGAAACTGCGGGAAGAGGTAATTGGGGGACTTACGTTAGATGCGCCGGAAAATACCTAAAACCCTATCAGGGATTGAAACTGAAGCGGAGATTGCAGAGATGAAAGCCAGAGCGCCGGAAAATACCTAAAACCCTATCAGGGATTGAAACCTGACTCAAAACTTTCTGACCAAGATATGTCCCCCGCAAGCCGGAAAATACCTAAAACCCTATCAGGGATTGAAACTTTCCCAGTACGGCAATGTGCTTTAAGTAGCGGCCCTCCGCCGGAAAATACCTAAAACCCTATCAGGGATTGAAACCCGCCAGCGCCGCCGTAGACAAAGTTCATTCCATAAGAGCCGGAAAATACCTAAAACCCTATCAGGGATTGAAACACTAATGTTTGGTTGTCCTTGCGAAAAATTGACAGCGCCGGAAAATACCTAAAACCCTATCAGGGATTGAAACTATCCATGAAGTAGAGGCACAGCCAATATATTGAGCCGGAAAATACCTAAAACCCTATCAGGGATTGAAACTTGGGTGTGGTGCCGGTGGAGGGCCAGTACAGTTTCGCCGGAAAATACCTAAAACCCTATCAGGGATTGAAACATTCCAAGATGCTTCGACATTTCGATCGCTACATCTGCCGGAAAATACCTAAAACCCTATCAGGGATTGAAACAACATGGAAAGCCATTGACATCAAGCGACCGAGCGCCGGAAAATACCTAAAACCCTATCAGGGATTGAAACGCGGCTTGAGCGTCGGGCTTGCTGCTGCCACTCCTTCTTATCGCCGGAAAATACCTAAAACCCTATCAGGGATTGAAACAACGAGGAAGTCACGGTAGCGACCATTGTTATCAAGCGCCGGAAAATACCTAAAACCCTATCAGGGATTGAAACATTTCTGCCACTTTAATAATATCAGTGCGATTGCCGGAAAATACCTAAAACCCTATCAGGGATTGAAACTTTTCGATTTGAATCAAATACAAAAGGTAAGAAAATCCAGCCGGAAAATACCTAAAACCCTATCAGGGATTGAAACTTTGCAAAATGGTTGAAAGCTTTACCTACTGGCTATTTAACGCCGGAAAATACCTAAAACCCTATCAGGGATTGAAACGGATCAGCACCCGCTTGCGATCGAAATGTCAGCACCGCCGGAAAATACCTAAAACCCTATCAGGGATTGAAACTCCAGTTTTTCTAATTTTAAGATAATTATAGACAACAAATCGAGCCGGAAAATACCTAAAACCCTATCAGGGATTGAAACATACGTTGTGGCGGAAGACTTAAATGTTCCGAGATCGCAGCCGGAAAATACCTAAAACCCTATCAGGGATTGAAACTGGCCTTTGTGGATGAGGGGCATATTCTCAGGCTCAATGAGCCGGAAAATACCTAAAACCCTATCAGGGATTGAAACGGAAGGTCGAGGAGCCGCGCAAAATCAATCGAATGCCGGAAAATACCTAAAACCCTATCAGGGATTGAAACTCTTCCCATAGATTGTGCAAGGTAACGCAGAAATTCTCACAGCCGGAAAATACCTAAAACCCTATCAGGGATTGAAACTCGCTGATGGAATCAATGTATGCCATGCAGCGAGCCGGAAAATACCTAAAACCCTATCAGGGATTGAAACGATGTTTAGGGCGGGTAGTAAAAAGTATCGGCCCTGAGCCGGAAAATACCTATTTCCCCATCTAGGGCTTGAAACGCCCAAATTACAAAATTATTGGCTCAAAAATAGACTTCTCCACTCTCCTTTTATCCCCTCCCATAACCTCAAGCAGCCGATCGACCGATCGCCCCCAACTAAAATTATCAGCCACAAAACCCGGGCCCGCAACCCGAGCTCTCGCCCCAATTTCAGGCTGCTCGATCGCCCGCTGCATCAAATCAGTCAAATGTTCCCACTCAGGAGCTAACATAAATAAGGTTTCTCCCTCAATTACCACAGCCGTAAATTTACTCTCGATTCGCAGCGCAAAGTCCGATCGAGTAAAATCATCAGTCGGGCCACCCTCGGTACAAATTACGGGTAAACCGCAAGCCACAGCTTCCAACACCGGCAGATTAAAACCTTCCGCCAAATAAGCAGAAACATAAACATCTGCTGCTTGGTAAATCTCCGCTATTTGAGCAAAAGATAGCTGGCTCCCAGTATAAATTAATCTCGGTAAAACCCTCGCTCTTTCAGCATCGTTGAGCACAACTCGGCAGGCTTCAGCAATCTCGTCTCTAGACGGATAAAGCAATTCTGAACCTTTCAAAACTAATCTCGCATCTGGATATTTGTCAACTACCGCCGCGAAGGCTTTTAATAAAGGACGAATCCCTTTGCGATCGGTTTGTCCTCCGATGTTTAAAAATATAAAATAGTTTGACCAACCGAAGCTTTCGCGCAGCAATTGACGCCGATCGCCCGAAACAGGATAATAAATTTGAGGATCGACTCCCAAAGGTACAACGGCAATTCGATCGCCCTCAACTCCGCTACGAATTAAGCCCGCTTTTGACCACGCCGAAGGTGTAATAATTTTTACTTCTGAATTAACCGGGGTTTGGGCGATCGACCTTACGCCGATCGCCTGCAACACTGTACTGGTAATAATCCCCCATTCTGTGGCTGCAAATACCCAAGTTTCGGTGCTGCTGGATGCTGCAAAGTCCCAGGGGCAGTGCATTCGCAGCGTCACGTCGGCTGACTGATTTTCCCGAGGGTTCGGAATGCTGCGGAGTAATCTGTCATTCGGGCGATCGAACAAACTAACTTTCGTCTCCCAAGCTGCGTCTACGTAGGGCATATCCCGGTGAAAAAGCTCAATTTGTCCTGGAGGGCGATGGCTTACGCCCCGGCTTACGCCTACGAGCATTTCTAATAGTTGAAATTGATTGAATACGCAATAGGAATGACAAATAAAACGCCAGCATTCAACAATAATTTGCAATTCAAAACTCCGATCTAAGAATTTAAAATTCTAGCAGAAGAAAGTTCGGCTAACGAGCAATGTACGGGATGTAATATCATATCAATTCCGGCTGCACCGGAATAATATAGAGGAGACGGCAGTGCCGTGTCCCTACAATTGATCGTAGGGACACGGCACTGCCGTCTCCTCCGTCTCCTCCATTTAGATCATTCCGATGCAAACGGATTTAATATTACCCAAAATCAGGAAACGGCACTGCCGTTTCCCTACAATTAATCGTGGTAGGGAAACGGCATTGCCGTCTCCTCCTCGCCCGAGGATAATCGATCATTTTGGAGTAGGGAAACGGCATTGCCGTCTCCTCCGTTACTTGGGACACCCAATGCCCAATGTCCAATTCCCAATGCCCAATTCCCTACTTCATCACTTGCCAATCCATAATCCGCCATTGTCCCTCTTGGCGGATCAAGTCGTAGCGAATGCGGAGGTTTTCGTTGCGGGAAGTAACTAACTGTTCGCGATCGAAGGTTTCGGCTTTTTCGCTGACTTGGGCTTCTACTTCGGCGCGATCGGGATTAGTCGGATTTGTCTTAACTCCTTTAACTTCTAGCTTGTGCACGTAACGCTGGTGGGCGTTGTTTTTCTGTTGGGCATCTGCCATCAATTGCCAGCGAGACAAAGCCGGTTCTGTGAGAACTTTCTGTAATTCTTCGACAGCGTGATTGGGGCCCAAAGCCGCTGCTTTCGCCGACAGCCAGTCTTGAACTATTTGTTTGGCTCCTTCTTCCGTCATTGCTCCCGACACTGGGGCGGGGGCGGGGGCGCCAGGCTCTGGGGCAGGGGCTAGTGCGGGGATTTCTATGGGCGGTGCATCGAGGCTGACGCGGGCTTGTTCTCCTTGGAGAGATGGGCCTGAGAGGGCTTGCAAGGCACTCAAAAACAGACTGAGTATTAACCACAGAATTAACAGGCTCAGGACGGCTGCGACGACAAGCAGAGCCAGCTTGTTTGGTGGCAGGGACTTGACTTGGGCCCCAATTTGGGCTGCTAGGGTGCGCGCCCGATCGGCAAAAGAACCTGTTAACCCCTGGCCGATCGCTCCGCTGCGCCGGCTCGAACTCGGGTTCCTGCGCGGTTTGGAGGTCGAGGCCGCAGGCCGTCCCGCCGTAGCTGTCGGGAGAGAGACGGCCGCCGCAGCCCCAATTCCTGCCGCCGTTGCCTGATATTTCGGCGCTGAAGCTGCGCTGGATCTGTCAGTCGGTACGGGGGTCAAGGTGAGACTACTGGCTGCCTGTTTGGCTGCGGGAGGCTGTGGAGGTGCAGGCGGGCGATCGCCGGGTGGTTGCAGTTTCCCCTGAGGTTTGCCCGATCTCGGTTGCACGACGACCCATTCGTTGGCGGTTTCGGCATCCGAGGGCAAAGCTTCTAGGTAAGCTTGGACTTTCGGATCGGCAAAATAATCTTTCAAAGAGACTGACTGGTTTGCCAAGTCGCGGAAGTGAGGAAACACTTCTTCTTGCAGCCAGTGTTCGGCGTACAAGCAGAGTCCTGGCAACAAATCGGGAGAATCTTGGGAATGTTCGCGAATGAACGCGAGGGGTTCTTTTTCCGAACTGAGTTCGAGAGATCTGCTGGCTTCTTCTGTCTGGCCCAGCAGCAGCGAACACACAGCTTTTTCGAGGTGAACGTCTTGGCGGCGGCCGAGCTGCATCAGCATCAGCTTGGCGCGGCGGATCATCGAAGGCTGTCTGGCGGCAAATCCTTGGGCTAACAGAGTGTAGACCGAGAGGTAAGTGGCCACTGCGGAGGGGCGGCCGGCTTCAGCTTCAAATAGGGTCTGCTGCTCGCTACTGGTTAGGTGTTTGCGGAGTTGCTGGACGAAGCGGAGGAAGTCTTCTATTCCTAAACCCGATCGATCGTCCCCCGAGCCATCGATGCCGCCCCGTTCCTCCAGCATTTCTCGCAGGATTTGCAGTCCCTGGCGGCGCTCGGAGACTTTTTCTTCGGGGAGCGATAGTAATTCTAAAATGTTGTACGGACGGA
Organism: Microcoleus sp. PH2017_24_DOB_U_A; assembly: GCF_020738205.1. NCBI lineage: Bacteria > Bacillati > Cyanobacteriota > Cyanophyceae > Oscillatoriales > Microcoleaceae > Microcoleus > Microcoleus sp. PH2017_24_DOB_U_A. Next base: position 30,927 of record NZ_JAEQCT010000049.1, on the reverse strand, counting down.
GTTTGTATATATCGGTTTGCATTTCACCCCTCACGCTTGGAAATAAGCTTTCGCGCAGCAGCAGTTCTTGACCTGCGTCTAGTGATTTTGCCGCATTTTGGTATTGACCTTGCTGCCACTGTTCGCGGCCGAGTTCTAGGCAGGCCAGGGCTACGGTTAAAACGATATCGGGCCGCACGAGCTGCGGGTCGCCGAAGCGGCCTTCGTCGATCGCGATGCTGCCATTGTTGAGATACGGGCGCCCCAGCTTCTGTACGAGTTCGTATTCCCCCAGTTCTTGCAGTACGAGCAGGGCTCCTACGAATTGGTTGTCATCGATTTCAATACTTGGAGTGTGGGGGTCAGGAGCAGCGTCTAAAGCCTTAGACTCTGCCGCAACGGTTTCTCCTGCATCTTGCAGGACTGTGGCCGGCCCAGTAGAGGTTTTCGACCTCTGCTTGGCCGCCATGGCTGCTTCCGACTCTCGATCGTAAGTTTTGGCTAAAAAACTGACATCATAAGCTTTGCGCCCGTCTGAGTCTGACAGAACGGCGCAGGCTTCATCGATCAGTTGTTTGCGGGCGACGATCGCAACTTCGGAATACTCCCGGCGTGGAAGCTGTAAAGTTCGATCGCGGTGAGCCTGCTGCAACTGTTCGGCAGTAGCTTGAATCGGTAGACCCAAAATACGGTAGTAATCTAGTGGAATGAGCACTGTCCACTTCCCCAAAGCGCTAGCAACTGAATTAGCCTATCTTAGGTGATGCTCTCACATCAAATCTCAAAAATATGATTTTGATGTGAGCTTCTGAGTCCTGTTAAGGATATCGAGAACTTCCTTCAAGGTACTCCGACTGTTTCCCTCTACGGCGTTTTAGAGTGAGGTTCGCATCCTGCCCCACTTTGAACAAGACCGATCTTAAGTTTTAGACACAACCGCAGCGGGTCGATGTGGCAGTTGGCTCTCCCTATTTTGGCAAATTTCCCATACTAAGCTCATTTTAACAATGCTTGTAACTGCTGCTGGGAAAATGTTCGCCCATTTTATGCTGCGGTTGTGTCCTCTGTCGGTTTACATTTAGATGTTTAGGCAGCCGATCGGGTATTAATTTTTTATGGAACGGACTCTACCAGTTTTTGACGCACAAAGCGTAACTATTTCTCGGGATGAGGGCTTGATGCTCTACGAGGATATGGTTTTGGGGCGCTTTTTTGAGGACAAGTGTGCTGAGATGTACTACCGGGGCAAAATGTTTGGTTTTGTCCACTTGTACAACGGCCAAGAAGCCGTGTCTACTGGGGTGATTCGATCGATGCGCCGCGATAGTACGGATTACGTCAGCAGCACCTACCGCGATCACGTTCACGCTTTGAGTGCGGGCGTACCGGCGCGGGAAGTAATGGCGGAGTTGTTCGGAAAGGAAACCGGTTGCTCGAAGGGCCGCGGCGGTTCGATGCATATGTTTTCGGCAGAACACCGGCTGTTGGGAGGCTATGCTTTTGTGGCTGAGGGGATTCCTGTAGCTACGGGGGCGGCTTTTCAATCGAAGTACCGGCGCGAAGCTTTGGGAGATGAAAGTTCCGATGGCGTGACTGCTTGTTTTTTTGGCGATGGTGCGGCAAATAACGGGCAGTTTTTCGAGTGTTTGAACATGGCGGCTTTGTGGAAATTGCCGATTCTTTATGTTGTGGAAAACAACAAATGGGCGATCGGCATGGCCCACGAGCGAGCTACTTCTGACCCGATGATTTTCAAGAAAGCTCATGCTTTTGGCATGGCTGGAGTTGAGGTTGACGGGATGGATGTTTTGGCGGTGCGGGAAGTCGCGAAGGAAGCTGTAGCGCGGGCGCGGGCCGGCGAAGGGCCGACTGTGATCGAGGCTTTGACTTATCGTTTTCGCGGACATTCTTTGGCAGATCCTGACGAATTGCGCTCTAAGGAAGAGAAGGAATATTGGTTCCCGCGCGATCCGATTAAGAAGTTGGCTGCTGATTTGATCGATCGCACTTTGGCCACTGCTGAGGAATTAAAGGCGATCGAGAAAAAGATTGAAGCAGTCATCGATGATGCGGTAGATTTTGCTGAGAAAAGCCCCGAACCCGATCCGAGCGAATTGTATCGGTATATCTATGCTGAAGATGAATAGTCTTTAGACATATTTAGCCGAATGTTGTTGCAGCCTACAGGTTAAGACCTGGAGCATCCCATTTTTGCAAATATACTCGTAGGGGCGAAGCATTTCGGCAGTAAATCTCTGGTTATTACTAATAAATTGTCTGCCGAAATGCTTCGCCCTTACAAAATTGAGATGTACCCTTAAAACCTGTGGCTGCACAAATTTCAAGCTAGAATCAAAGGTAGACTTTGTAGACGAAAGAGAGGCGATTTTTATGATAAATTGCGATCGAAATCAAATCAGCAAAAATATGGGCGCAGTTCGAGTCAAAGTTAAGCTAACGAATGCCATTGATGAAGAGTTAGTCAAGAGAGGATTGCTCAATCCAAATCTGTTGCGCGTGTATGAAGCAGAAGCACTGATAGATAGTGGTGCAGTACGCACAGCAATTCCCCTAGAAGTCTGCGAACACCTCGGCTTAAGAATTCGGAGTCAAGAAATAGCCAAATATGCTGATGGCAGACAAGAAACTGTGGGATTGACCGGGCCTATTCTGATTGAACTGGAAGGACGCGAGACGATTGAGGCAGCAATGGTTTTAGGGGATAGCGTGCTAATCGGTCAAACTGTGTTAGAAACATTAGATTTGCTGGTAGATTGCAAGAATCAGCGTCTAGTTCCCAATCCTGAAAATCCCGAAAGACCTGTATTGAGAGTATAAGAGGACACGGCAGTGCCGTGTCCCTACCGCGATTAATTGTAGGGAAACGGCACTGCCGTGTCCTGATTGTGGGTAATTATTAATTCCTATGTCACCGGATTTGATATAACTCTACGATCAATCTGTGTATCCGTGTCAAAATCCGCTTTCCTTCGACTAGATTTCCAGTGGCACAGGGCGCAACCTGCCCGCTACTTCTACACTCGGCCAATTCGGATCGAATGTCAAATTTTCCAACTTTCCACTGCTGGAAATTACAAACGTATCCTCAATTTTTGCTCCCGACAAACTCGGATTCCAAGCTACAGCTATATTTTCACTCAAAATATCTGAAGTAGCCGGATTAGCCACAATTTCCCGCGCCAAATATCCAGTAGTTCCGCCTTGATGGTGTTCCCGAATTGCTTGAGGATATCCGTGCTGTTCGTAAGCTTGTTTCAGCGTATCATAAACCGCATTCATAGATACTCCCGGGCGGCACGAATCTAAGCCAGCGGCTTCAATTTCTCTAACTTGTCGGTGCAATTCTGAATGCTGTTTTTCTAGAGAACCAAAACAGACAAATCGAGTTAAATTTGCATACAAACCGTTTCCCCTAGCGCAGAATACTAACATGGCTTGCTTCCCAATTTGTTCGGCGGTGGCGGTGGCGTGGCGGTATAGCGGCAAACGCCTTTCTCCAGCCACTAATGTCAGGGCTGGATGCAAGCCTCTCGCCCACAATGCCTCTGCACCTGCTCCCGCTAGCTGATATTCTGTCCATGTCGGTTTTGCCGCCGAAAGTACCTCTGTCATCGCTTCGCTGGCTAAACGTCCGACTCGGCGATACCGCTCTAATTCGCTTGACATCATTGTCTGTTTGCGAGACTGTAAAGATGCGGCGATCGCAGTTTCGTTATGATGAATTGGTCGATCGCACATCACGTTACCGCCCGCAGTAATTTGTTTGACAAAAGCTTCGCGCTCTGCAACATCCGCCCAAGGATAGATGTGCTTTTGAAAGTTGTCGGGCAATTCTTCATCTTGCAAGCGTTGAGCTTCGATTTCATCTGTCAGCACAAAAGCGTTTTCGGCGGTAATTAATATTTCTGCAACTCCGGTTTCTGCTGTCAGCAATACTGTATTGGAACCGCCAGCGGTGGCCCAAGCAAACCAGTCGGTGCCGCGCAAGCGCAGGGATCTCGCTTTTGTTTCTGTTAAGGTTTTGCGGATGAATTCGAGTTTGCGATCGACTTCTGCGTTTAATGAGTTTATCATAAAGCAATTGATGTGGAGTTAATTCTTCAATCTTTCAATCTTTCAATCTTTCAATCTTTCAATCTAAAATCCAAAATCCAAAATCTAAAATAGATTGACAGATACGGCTTGCAATTCTTTGGCTTTTTCTTCGGGTAATGCGTCGTTGGCAAACATTCCGGCGGCGAGTTCGGTTCCTGCTAGATATTTTAGCCGATCGCTCGATCGATAGGGCGGATAAAATTCAGCGTGCAAATGCGCCTCTGGATGCGGATTCCCGTCTGTCGGCCCTTGAAACCAAGCCATCAAATAAGGGAATTGGCGCTGCCACAAACCGTCGTATTTAAGGGTGACTGTTTTTAAGGCTTTAGCGAGGGATTGACGCTGTTTTTCCGTCAAATCGATAAATGTGGCAGCGGGAGTTATGGGCGCAATCCAAACTTCGTAAGGGTAGCGGGCGCAAGCGGGCACAAAGGCGATCGCCTCTTCATCTAAATAAAGAATTCGCTGTTTGTCAGCAATCTCTTTTTGAATCAAATCTTGGAGCAAACCGGAACTGTTTTTTTGATAGTAAACCGACTGACATTCTAACATCCGGGCCGGCACCGGTGGCACGAAGGGATAAGCGTAAATTTGACCGTGGGGATGGTGCAAAGTCACTCCAACTTCGACGCCGCGATTTTCAAAAGGCAAGACGTATTGAATTTCTGGATTGCTGCCGATAACTGAAGTGCGATCGGCCCATACTTCTAACAACAATTCTAAGTGAGATAACTCTAAAGAACCGAGAGAAGCCTGCGGATCTTGAGTGAAAACAACGACTTCGCAAATGCCCTTAGCTGGCAGAGTTTCGACAATATTTGCAGGTGCGTTTTTTGCCTGCAAAGTCATCGAAGGAAAGCGGTTGTCAAACACTGCTACATCGTATTTTCCCGGCGGCAATTCTGTGGGAAATTTAGGGTTAATTGTAGCAGCCAGGGGGTTGTATTCCGGCGGCGGCATGAAAGTTCTTCCCTGACGGTGGCTGGCGTAGGCTACCCATTCCCCGCGCAAAGGATGCCAGCGAAAGTGCGGGTTTGCCTGTACAGGTTCATTGCTGGGACTTACGGCCGCGATACCTTCTGGGATTGGGTAGCGGCTGTACAGTGTGAGTGGGCGGCCGTCGGGTTTTCGCAATGTTTGGACGTACATTTTTTGTTGGGGCGGGCGATCGCTTTTCGTAGATGTTAGGAGTATAGCTTCGTGCTGTGAGAATTCGCCCCTACCTAAAGTCGGAAATTATGTTAAAAAGTTTAGTTAGGAGTGCCAAGTTAGGCCGATCGTCATCAGAGGTCGAAACCCCAGCTTCTAGTTGACACGGGGTTTTTCATGTGCTACAGTTGACAGCCGGCTGTTCATGTGCTACAGTAGTAAGAGACAATTGAATAAAACGCTCTGAATAGACAGAGGGCAAACTGCTGATGCCGCAGACACCGGAGATTATCCCGATGGCTAGCAAGCCTGAAAACTGCAAAATTTTATGGCAAGTCGTTCACAATATTCTTAAATATTAACTTAAATATTGAAATTTCAAAGTAGTTTATTAAAAAATATAATGAAAAAATACAATCCCAAAAATATACCTAGCCTTCTTCAGAATCTGTCAAAATCAGATATCCAATGGTTTGTAGAAAAAGTGTGGATCCCGATCGCAGTGGTTATCATTCCTTTGACACCAAGTGTGATTGCGCCATCGCACAAGGAACAGCCTCCACAGACAATACAGACAATTGGGTTTGAGCTAGTTACTAAACCTCCACAGTTAGATTGAGTTTCTGAGGAAGGAGGACTTTAGCTTTGAGGCAGGGGCTTAACCTCCTGCCGGACTGCCGGACTAAATGTTTAACATTTAGCTTTAGCCATGACTTCAATTACCGAAATAGCTAAGTCTAGTCCGTTTAAAGACCTTGCTAATTTGACATCTATCAGAACCGCCCTTGACGATCCAGAGCATGAATGGGAGTTTTAAAATGCCCTATAATTCTAAAAAACTCAATTGATTTCATTTGCTAAAGAACAGGAAATTTTAGAATATGACAATTACATCTATACTCAAACAACTGGAAGGCTTGAGTCGTGAAGATATGATAGCTAAACTAAAGGCTACCCGCCATGAACTTCAAAGTGAACAAATGAAAAAGACCGTACCAAATAATGACATTCAAAGTCAAACTTTAACAATAAAAAGAATTTTAGGTGCTATTGAAATGGGGGCTCGCGGTTCTTTGACTAAATCAGAACTTCAAGAACTTCGTCCAGTTCTTCAATACTTTGTGGAAAATGGAGAGTTTTCTCAATCTAAGTTTAGTTCACTTTACCAAAGAGGATAAAATTAAAGATTGTGCATCGCCCTACAGATAGTGTCTGTGCGTAAGTCCTAACTCAGAAGCGATCGCCCCTCACTCCTCCCAGGAAATAGAAGAGCGATCGCCCATTTATATCTAATCCCAAATCCGGCTTAAATACCCCTCTAACTCTTAGTCCGCGCAGGCGGACCTTCGTTTGTATAGACGCGGTTTCAACCGCCGAGTCTCAACGCTTCAGCAACGGTTCAATCTGCTGCCGTTGAAACTGCAATTCATCCGCCAAAGGTTGATAAATTTCTCGATCGCCCTTTTCATCGCAATAATCCCACAAACCATTGTAGCAGTGGCGCTCGTCATCCCAACCCGGATGGTTGACAATCGGATACAAACAAACTCCATCCACCGGAACTCCGGCTTTAATCGCCGCCGCTACCTCCGTACACACATAATTCAACCAGACAGGTCTAAAATCGTCTTCAGTACCCGTTTCTGCTATGAACAAGGGGCGGCCGTAGCGATCGAACACTTCTTGCAGCATTTCGCGAAACGGGCGGTACAGCTTGTCAGTGTATTTCATCGGATTTTCGTTGTGAATCCACTGATTGCGATCGTAATAATTCACCCCAATAATATCTAGATATTTTTCTTGGCCGCCGAGTTCCGGGCGAAAGCGTCCCGCCAACATATCCCAAGCTTGATATTGAGATAAGCGATAACCTTCCGCTACGTCTCGATCCTGCGGTCTGTCAGGATCGGCAATAATATTAATTACCGGGTCGATTTGAACGATGCGGCTGCGGGGATTGACTTCCCAAACTGATTCGATCGCGGCGATCGCCGCTTTGATCAACTGAATTTTGAGTTCGTCTCCGCGTCCTTTAGCAAAGGGATTGATGTAGGCGACATCGCCACCGGCCCAGGCAATAAATGAAATTTCATTGACAGGTGTCACAAAAGGTGTTTGGTCGGTTTCCTCAGTCAGCACTTGCATAAAAGCGCGCACCATCTTAGCAAACCGGGACACGAATTCGGGACTGAAAATATCAATATCGTCGGGCCAGCCGTAGTGAAATAAATCCCAAATTACCTGCATTTTGGTGTCGCGGGCGGCGCGGATGATTGGTAGGGCGCTGGAAAAATCGTATTTTCCGGGCGACTGTTCGATTAAGTGCCAGCGGAGGCCTTCGCGGACTGTGTAAATGCCCTGTTCTTGCAAGCGTTGATAGTCGGCGACTGCAAATTTATCGTGGCCGGTGGCGGCTGTGACATCGAGGCGTTTTCCCGATCGCAATTTGTGGGTCGAACATTCAAATCCGCCCATAAAAAAACTTTGAAACATCAATCGAATGGGTAATGGGACATTCAGGTTTGTAGTGAGGACTTCAGTCCTTTCCGATCTTTAAGAAAGGACTAAAGTCCTTACTACAAACAGGTTTGTAGTGAGGACTTCAGTCCTTTCCGATCTTTAAGAAAGGACTAAAGTCCTTACTACAAACGAGATTTTGTTTTGTAGTAAGGACTTTAGTCCTTTCCGATCTTTAAGAAAGGACTAAAGTCCTTACTACAAACGGGATTTTGGTTTGTAGTGTATTTAGCACTGAGTGATAACTTCCGGCTGTGTACTTTCTTCGGGAATATCCCAGCCGAGAGTTGCCGCGGCGATCGCCTCTATGGGAAATTTGGGAGTGCGATCGGCATACAGCAAACCGTTAGCTTCTTGGAAAGTATCGGTCAACTGTGTATAGCAAAATCCGCTGAACATTTCCACTCGATTTACTACTTTCAGCAGCGCGCTGTAGCGGTGTCGCAATTCCTGCGTGTCCGACGCCCGCACGTAGCCCCAAACCCTGAGATAATCAGGGTTTTCGCGGCCGGCGCAGGCTATTCCGCCGAATTCCGTCAGCATCACGGGCTGTCCTTGGTGCGGGTGTCCGTCGAGGGTGAGGACTCGCCCGCCGGGACGCCCGCGATCGAACAAATCGGCTAGCTGGACTTCGGGCCCGTAGCGTTTTGCCACAGTTTGCGGGTTGTTGTCGTAGTCGTGAATAGCGAGGATGTCGGTATCGATGCTTTCCCAGCCGTCGTTACCGATGACGGGGCGAGTGGGGTCTAAGGTTTTCGTCAAAAAATATAAGGCTTGCACGTAGTTGCGGTGGGCTGCGGCTTCGACTAAATTCGGAACTCCCCAGGATTCGTTGAACGGCACCCAGACTACGATACAGGGGTGGCTGGAGTCGCGATCGATCGCTTCCGTCCACTCCCGCGTCAATCTGTCAACGGCCTTGGGAGTGAAGCGGTAGGCGCTGGGCATTTCTTCCCAAACTAACAGCCCCAACACGTCGGCCCAATACAAAAATCGGGGATCTTCGATTTTTTGGTGTTTGCGGACGCCGTTGAAACCCATTGCTTTGACTAATTCCACATCCCGGCGCAAGGCTTCGTCGGAAGGGGCCGTCATCAGGGTATCGGGCCAATAACCTTGATCGAGCACCAGTCTCAGGTAGTAGGGGCGGCCGTTGAGCATGAAGCGATCGCGCTGAATGCTGACAGTCCGCATCGCGGTGTAAGATTTAATCTCGTCAAGCAGTTTGCCGTCGGCCCACAGCTCGACTTGTGCGTTAATTAATGTAGGTTTTTCGGGACTCCACAGCAGTTCGTTGCGGTAGTCGTCGATCCCCGGGTCTGAAAGGGCGATGCGGCGGTGGATTTCGCCGTTGATCACTTCGTAGGTGTCGTTGACCAGCAGCAAACAGCCGATCGACAGTTTAACTTTAATTTGAATCCCAGATTGGCGATCGCCCGCGACAAACGCCTCAAAACCGATTTCCCAGCGTTCAAACTGCGGAGTCCAGCGGATGCGATCGATATAAGTATGAGGCACCAATTCTACCCACACCGTCTGCCAAATGCCAGTTGTGCGCGGATACCAAATGCTGTGCGGTTCCACTTGCCAATCTTGCTTGCCGCGCGGTTTTGCCAAATCTTGCGGGTCGTCCTGGGCCCAAACAGTCACCCGCTGCGGCCCGATGGGGTTAAGAACTGCTGTAATGTCTGCGGTGAAAGGAGTGTGCCCGCCTTCGTGTTCGATGACAAACTGACCGTTTACCCAGACGCGGGCGCGGTAGTCTACAGCGCCGAAGTGGAGGAGAACTCTGCTTTCTGTGTGGGGTACGTCAAATTCGCGATCGTACCAACAGTTAGCGTGAAAATTCGTGTCGCCGATCCCGCTTTTTGCTGACTCGGGAACAAACGGCACTTCTATAGTGCGATCCCACTCCGTAATGTCGATCGGCTGCACGCAGCGTCCCGCATCATCATAAGCAAACCTCCACTGACCGTTCAGACAAATCCAGTTACTGCGGCGCAATTGGGGGCGCGGATAACCTGTTTTCCGCCCTTGAACAGTCACCTTATTGTCTAGAGTGGAAGACTCTTCTATATCGCAATTTTCTAGTTCTCTACCTAACCAACTCATCGGCACATCTACCCGAAGTTATATTTATAGGTTAGCGACTATTCCCGCGACTTTGACAAGTTTTTTGCAATCTAATTTATCGTTAAAAAATTAAATTTTTTGACTTCAAACAGCCTGAGCTTTACTTGGTCTTGTGTCCGGCTTTTCTATACTTGTAGGGTGCGTCAGTCAGCTAACAGCGCTTAAAATTAAGCTATGATTCTCACTGACGCACCCTGCGATCGGTATAGGAAGCATGAGTCTTGACTGCAAAGTTTAGCTAGCTACAGTTTGCAAAGCTCCTAAAGGTTCAGCTAGGTCACTTTTGACCAAGAATTTCACAGGTGGTACCCGCCACGTGATAATCAATCCCAAATCGAAAATCGAAAATCCTCTCTTCCCCCGAATTTATCCGTGGGGTCGCCTCTAAAATCTAAAATCTAAAATCTAAAATCGATTGACGGGAACTTCTTCCGGAGGTGGCAAACACTGAAATATCTGTTCTAGTCCCGTGAGTTCAAATAGCATTCTAACTTGTTCGCTCATGGCAGATATCAAAAGTATACATCCGCTGTCTCTAACTAATTTCATAATCGCCACTACAGCCATTAATTCCGAATTTTTAAGGAAAATGATATTTGAGAAATCGAGCATCAGAATTTTGCCACCGCTTTCAATTAGGCGCTCTATTTCTTTCTGAAACTGAGGAAATTGAGAACCTTCCAAAACCTGATGAGACAAAACAGTTTTAACGATAGTGCTCATGTTCACCTTAACCCTTGTTTGAATTGTTTAATAACTTTTGAGAAAAGCAGAGTAAAGTGCGGAGCGCGCACCTTACATTTTTGCCATAAAAAATTGGTTGAAAGCCGGAACCCGATCGCGAGAAATTAAAAGAAGACAATTCATTACCCCAATGCTCTTCCTTATAGGTAGAGGTCGCCCTCATCTGTCAACCGTCAACTGTCAACTGTCAACTGACATTTTTAGCCTTACCAACTCACAGCTTGCAGCTATAGCAATCCTAAATCATTTGTGAATTTCTTACTCCCTCCCCTTAATAAGGGGAGGGTTGGGGTGGGGTAAAAAACTTTACGACTCATTTGGGACTGTTATACTTGCTAGCAGATTTGCCATTGCCGTTAACAGCAGCAACTTCTAGAGAAGCAGCGGCTGGGAGTTCAGCAACTGCGTTCGACGAACTCAAATTAGAGGCAGCATCGTTAAGATTTGCCGCCAATTTAATCACCGGATTGGTCGTAATTTGAGTATAAGTTGTCAAAGCTTGAGCGACAACTTGATCCATGTTGTAATACCTGTAAGTCGCCAGCCTTCCCACAAAAGAAACTCCGGGAGTTGCATCAGCCAAAGCCTTATATTTCTTGTAAATTTCCGCATTTTCCGGACGCGGAACCGGGTAGTAAGGGTCTCCCTCAGCTTGGGGATATTCGTAGACAATGCTCGTTTTTAGATGCTCTTGTCCGGTGAGGTATTTAAACTCCGTGCAGCGAGTATATAAATGCTCATTCGGGTAATTTACCACCGGTGCAGCTTGGTGTACGGGTGCGTTCAGCGTTTCGTGCTTGAATTCCAAGGAACGGTAAGGCAGTTTCCCGTAGCAATAATTGAAATAGGAATCCACCGGCCCGGTATAAATCATTTCCCCGTAAGGAATAAAACTCTCAATCTCGCGGTAGTCGGTATTCAGCATCACCTTGATGTTTGGGTGAGACAGCATCTTTTCAAACATCCGAGTGTAGCCGTGCAGCGGCATTGCTTGATAGGTATCGGTGAAATAGCGATCGTCCCGGTTAGTGCGGGTGGGCACGCGCGCAATCACTGATTTGTCGAGTTCCGACGGATCCATTCCCCACTGTTTGCGAGTGTAGTTGCGGAAGAATTTCTCGTAAAGTTCGCGGCCGACTTTGCCGACAACGACATCTTCGGAAGTGCGAATGTAATCCTTTGGTTCGGCTACTTTTGCGAAGAAATCTTCAACTTCAAATGATGTCAGATTCAGTCCGTAAAGTTTGTTTACGGTGTTGAGATTTATCGGAATTGGCAGCAGTTGACCGTCAACGCTGGCGAGGACGCGGTGTTCGTATGGCCGCCACTCGGTGAACTGCGAAAGGTACTCGAAAACTGGGCGCGAATTGGTGTGAAAAATGTGGGGGCCGTATTTGTGAACGAGGATGCCGTGATTGTCGTAGTGGTCGTATGCGTTGCCGCCGATGTGGTTGCGGGTATCAATTATCAAGACTGTTTTTCCCGCCTGAGTTGCTAGTCTTTCGGCAATAACGCTACCTGCAAATCCGGCTCCGACAATTAAATAGTCAAACATTAAAAAACCTCTGGTAATGGGGAATGGGGAATGGGGAATGGGGAATGGTTATTAGTTATTAGTTATTAGTTATTAGTTATTAGTTATTGGTAGCAACTCCAAACTACTAACTATCAACTGTCAACTGCCAACTGCCAACTGCCAACTGCCAACTGACTTCTTACTTGCGATCGCACTTTCGATCAACCCCAGCATTTCGCCCCAGGTATTGTCCCAAGAATTGTCTGCTAAAAAGGCGTCAACTTCGCTCAGCCATTTGGCGCGATCTTCCGAAGTTTCGCCCATAATTTCTTCAGCAGCAGCAACGAATTCTGCCACATTGCTCGCAATCCGAACCAAGCCGTTATCTCCGTAGGGGCGCACCACATCGCGGATCGCAGTAGAAATCACCGGTTTGCCGGCAGCGAGGTATTCGGGAGTTTTCGTCGGACTAATAAATTTAGTCGATTCGTTAATCGCAAAAGGCAGCATTGCTATATCCCATCCGCCCAGATATGCTGGCAGTTCTTGATAAGATTTGCCGCCGAGATAGTGTATGTTTGGGTGAGTTGGTAGAGTAGCAGGGTCTATTTTCACCACCGGGCCAATTATCACTAAATGCCAGTCCGGCTTCGCTGCGGCAATGCCGCGCAGCAGTTCGATATCCATGCGTTCGTCTATAACCCCAAAAAATCCCAAACGCGGGTGAGGAATATCTTTTTGATCGGTCGGTTCTTCTGAAAGATTTCTCGCTGTAGCAAAGTGTTCTTTTTCGATGCTGCTGGGGAAAGCATGAATGTTTGGATGCTGCTGCTGTTTTGCTTCGTAGAGGCTGTGTCCGCCTGTAAATACGACGCTGGCGCGCTTTAATAGTTGGGTTTCATTTGCTTTTAACTCCGGGTGCGCGCCGTGAAATGCTGACAGTTCATCCATGCAGTCGTAGACTACAGCTAGTGGCTTTAAGTGGTTTGTGAAACTGACAGCCATTGGTGTGTAATACCAGAGGATGTACTGGCTAATTTCGGCTGCTTGAAACAAATCATCAAGCATGGCTTGCTGAGCAGTTTGTGCAGTTTCTTCGCTGATTCCTTCGCTCAGGTGAGGTACTATTATCCAGACTCCGGTTTCGTGAATGCTGACATCAAGCCGCCAATCTGTAGCCGAGCTAAAAACAGGTTCTTCTACAAAAAATACGCGGCGATTTTTGGCGCAGCGGCCTAAGAGATGTTGCGGACGCTGATAGACGAAATTCCACCGCAAATGAGACAGGCAAACTAAATCCGGTGCATCTAAAGCAGCAGGTTTTGATAACTTAGCGCGCAATGCGGGTGAGGGTGCGAATTGAGAGGGAGATTTTGCGGGATCTATCGAGGTAAATCGGATCTCCCATGCTCGACCTTTATTGCTATAATTTTTGTTTACTGAGTTTTCTGGGGGGGACATAATTAGCCTCTGGAATTTGTCAATGAAAATTTGTTAATGAAAATTGGTTGGTGAAAATTTGTCAATAAAATATCCTTCTCAGCAGTGTCTTACTGAAATTCGCAAGCATCAATCTGAGAATTTTTATTTGACGAGCAAGCGCCGCATTCAGTGGGCCAAACAAAGCAAAAGTTTAGCTGCGGAAAAACACGCTTATCTGCTTTTTTCAGTATTGAAACTGGAGATAAGTTAATATTGTTAGACTTGCTATTGTTGCTAAATCTAACTCAGTTTTTCTGCCATTACTTCTATCTGAAGGATGACTTCGTTCTCAGCGCCTAGCTTGCACCCTTTTGAAAAGCGGTTAAAATGCCGATCGCTCTTGTAAAATGACTCTTAACTGGCAGGTACAGGGCGCTAGGATTTGAGATTTGAGATTTGAGCTTTGAGATTGAATAATTGGGAATGACTTATGAATTAAGGGTTTGAAGCTTGGCTACCGTTGCATTGTGTTTTTAAACAGGTGTTAAAACTGAGCAAGTTTTATGTTTTTATTTGGAGGGGAGAGAAAATTTGCGATCGAGCTTTTGTTGCTATTTGCTTTAACAAACTTCGCATTTTTTCAACTTATGCGATCGCACACCTACAAAATTTGTATCTTCATATACAATTGCTTTGCCGAGATTTATGACTTCCGATAGATTAACAATTGACAGTTTATGTATTTGGGTTAAACCCACATCTGGTACCCTTTTCAACTATACCGGAGATACCAGGTAACAGCGACGAGAAACGTAGGATTTTACGCGAGTCTGATACAAGAAACCAAGGTGACGAGATTGGTGCAAGATGTGAGGTTAAACTGACGCCCAGAGTACAAATCTCAATCATCCCTCTAAGGGCGGGTTTGCCGATATCTGCGATTCCCGCACCAAATATGGACGCAAACCGCGACTAGAAGATAGCAGCAACTTTACCAGAAAGAATTGGTTTAAAGCCCCAAGCCCGATCGGGATAAATTAAAATCAGACTATTCATGATTCCAATCCTCTTCCTTCCAGGTAGAGGTCGCTGTCAACTGTCAACTGTCAACTGTCAACTGAATGAAAGTCGGCGGCTGTCAATTTTGGCGATTCCCCCTCCAAAGGCAGAATCTTGCACCATCGAACTCTTTAAGAAATCGTGGGGAAAACCCAATTCAATGGCACTTACTGTGTCTAGCTGCTGCATTTGTTCGGGAGTTAATTCAAACTCCAGACAAGCGAGATTTTCTTGAAGTTGCGAGAGTTTGCGGGAACCAACAATCGGAATCACATCGACTGACTGTTGTCGCAACCAATTCAAGGCTACTTGAGAACTAGGTTTGCCAATTTCGGCTGCTATTTTACTAACTTCAGCCGCAATATTGAGGTCTCGTTCGCTAATTTTTCCAGATTCAGGTGAATTAAGTCGTTTAGCTTCGCCTGCGGTTTCTGAAATGTTGTATTTTCCGGTTAGCAAACCGCCTGCTAGGGGGCTCCAAGCTGTGACGCCAATATCGAAGGCTTTTGCCATGGGGAGCAAATCGCGTTCGGGAGTTCGCTCTTTTAAAGAATACTCGATTTGCAAGCCGATAAATGGTGTCCAGCCGCGCAGGTTGGCGATCGTATTTGCTTGAGAAACAATCCAAGCCGGTGTATCGGAAATGCCGATGTAAAGAATTTTGCCGGCGCGTACCAAGTCGTCAAAGGCGCGCATTACTTCTTCGACGGGTGTCGTAAAATCCCAAGCGTGCAGCCACAGCAAATCTATGTATTCAACTTGCAATCGCTTCAAACTGGCCTCTACTGCTTGCACCATATTTTTGCGGTGGTTGCCGAAACCGTTGATTTCGCCATTTTTCATGTTAAGACTGTATTTGGTGGCAACAACCCATTTTTCGCGATCGCCCCCGATGAAGTCACCGACATATTTTTCGCTGGTACCGTTGGTGTAGAGATTCGCGGTATCAATGAAATTGCCGCCCGCTTCTGCAAAGGCGTCGAACATCTTCCGGCTTTCGTCGTAGGAACCGCCCCAACCCCATTCTTCGCCAAAAGTCATGGTTCCGAGGCAGATTTCGGAAACGCGAAGTCCGCTGTGACCTAGTAGTTTGTATCTCATGTCACCTATCTGTTAGTTCATTGCGCTTAAGAGTATATATCTGAATTTGCTGTGTACGCATCAGTCGGAGGTGAGGGGCTTTGGGAGTGCCAAGAGTTCCCAGTTGGATTTTGAATCTTTTGTCAATTTAGGAATTGCAATTAAATAACTTAAGCGATACAGATTTCGGTTCGTAGTGCGGACTTCAGTCCGCACTACGAACTTTCATTCAGTCCAGCGACCAAATTAATACTCTAACTCAAGCTAAAATTGGGCAGTTTTCAGTTGACCTTCTGATTGTAAAGCTCGATCGAGTAAGCATGACTGTCAAAGTCGAAATTTGCCCCTAAAGTAGCTTAGCGCGATCGGCCTTTTCTTCCCAAAAACATCGCCCTTGTCGCAAAATTAACCCAGTGCTAAAATGATTTTAAAATCAACAAATCGCAAAGCAGTCCTATGCCCTCACCCTTTCCCGGCATCGACCCCTACTTAGAACACCCTGATTTCTGGCAGGAAACTCACCATTGGTTAATTTCTCTGATTGCGGAATCCTTAGTCCCCCAAATTCGCCCCAAATATGAGATCGCCATTGAAAAACGTATCTATCAAATTGACGACACCAATGACAATAATGATGACTCACTTTTAGTAGGTATCCCCGATGTAGCCATCAAACGCCAACCCAATCCCCCCGATATTCCTACTGGTTCAGTTGCCATTGCCACCCTCACAGTTCCCACTACCGTCAAAGTGCCAGCCCCTGAAAAAATTAAACAGACTTACCTAGAAGTACGAGAAATGGCAACTAGACAAGTTGTCACCGCAATTGAAATTCTTTCTCCAGTCAACAAACGCAGTGGAGATGGCAGAATTACTTACCTCAAAAAACGCCAAAGTATTTTAGGTAGCTTAACCCATTTAGTTGAAATCGACTTGCTGCGAAAAGGGGAACCTATGCCCGTACTTAACAATTCTATTCAAAGCGATTACCGCGTTTTAGTCAGTCGCAGCAATCGCCGTCCCCTTGCCGAACTTTATGCCTTTGATCTGGGCGATTCTCTACCTGTATTTCTACTTCCCTTGCGCGAGGAAGATGTAGAACCTATTGTTAACTTACCCGAATTGTTCGCAGGTGTTTACGATCGCGCGGGTTATGATTATCGAATCGATTATAATCGAGATCCGATACCGTCCCTGTCAGAACAAAAGTTGGTTTGGGCAAAGGAACTTTTACAAGCAACTGGACTGCGAGATAATTAATCCTATTGGGAGCATCTCATTTTCACAAAAAGGATGTTTTTCTACAGTGCGAGCGGGGACAGCACTACAAATACAAAACTGAGATGCACCCATTCTATTTTACCTTATTAATATTAATCAACGTCTATATTATATACAGAAAAATTGCCACTTATACCATTTTTATAAAGATGTGCTATGGATGAAGTCTTAGCCCCCCCGAAATCGCGGGGGGGTGGGGGGTAATATCTAGTGCTACGGGTGCATCTCAGGCAAGGCGAATACATCCGTAGGGGCGAAGCATGACCGCAGAAAATATGGGATGATAACTGATAATTTATATGCGGTCATGCTTCGCCCTCTTCAAAAGTGAGATGCACCCTAGTGCTACTTTATGAAATTGGTATTTACAATTTTAATTATTGTGGGATGGGCGTCCCGCCCGTCCAGAAAAGACGGGCGGGACGCCCATCCCACAAATATGTGTAAATTATTTAATTTCTATTCCTTAGCTCGCATTCTCACGAAAAATGGTGAAGGCGAAAGCAGAGATTTTTCCTGTTGTACCTGCTCCCATTCCATCCGAATTTCCCGATCGATTTCTGCTTGAAAGTCGAAGTAATAAGCCATTGCTGCATGGGCTTCGGACTGCATCAAATAAGGATGCTGGCGGCACATTTCCTCCACTGACCAACCGTAAGCTAGATAATCCATCACAATCTGAGCAACCCGCACGCGCGGTATCCGCTGCAACCGTGCCGGTTGACCCGCTACTTTCTCGATATGAGGATAAATTAAAGCTGATGTCATTGCTTTTTGTATCTATCTCTACAGGAGCTTAGCATAAATATTATAACACTCAACCAAAATGAAAAGAATTAAAGAAGCCGATCGCCCTTTTATCCGCAAAAAGCGATCGCCAGACTAAGGTACGCACTGCACACCCTACATATAAAGTATGTGCGTCCAGGACTGCGGATATTAGACTTCTTGCAAAAATAGTTAGGACGGGCTAGAAGCCCATCCCACAAAAATCTTTTTTTCTTGTGGGATGGGCTTCTAGCCCGTCCCAAAATTTGATTAAAAGGACTTTTGCAAGAGGTCTAGTGTAAAAAACCCGAATTTGCTACAATCTCTTAGTCCGCCTTCGCGGACTTCGTTTGACAAGCAGCGATTTCAATCCCCAAATCATACAGGGGGTAGCTTCACCAAAAACGCCACACACTCAACATGAGAAGTCTGAGGAAAGAAATCCGCAGGCTGCACCCGCGCTAACTTATAATCCCCGTTTTCGCACAAAATCTTCAAGTCGCGAGCCAAAGTCGCAGGCTTGCAGCTAACATAAACAATGCGATTTGGTTTGATTTCCTTGATTGTTTCCAACACCGCGCGATCGCACCCTTTCCTCGGCGGATCGAGCAGCACAATATCCGGTGTCAATCCCAAAGCAGGCAGCAAACTCTCTACAGTTCCCACCTGAAAATCGACATTTTTCAAGTCATTTAATTCAGCATTTAATCTGGCTTGCTCGATCGCAGTAGGTTGCACTTCTAAACCGATCGCTATTTTGACTTGTTTTGCCAGCGGTAAAGTAAAAGTCCCAATTCCGCAGTAAGCGTCAACCAAAACCTCGCTTCCGTGCAAATTCAACTCCCCGACAATCACCTGCAACAAGGCCTCAGCAGCCTCTGTGTTTACCTGGAAGAAAGTATCTGCCTTTAGCTGAAAATTCAAACCCGCAAACTTTTCTCGCAGATAAGACTGGCCAGCAATGCAGCGAGTTTCTGCACCAAATATCACATTTGTTTGAGCTGCATTCACATTTAAACAAACACCTACAAGTTGAGGATATTGTTTCAGCCACTCAGCAGCTTGTGCTTCAATTCCCGGCAACTCTCCGGTGCGAACTATTAAAGTTAGCAACATTTCTCCCGTGCGCCGTCCGATTCGCAAGGACAAATGACGCAATTCTCCTGTATGTTGCTTTTCGTCATAGACTGGCCAATCCCGCCAGTGAATGTCTTCTTTGACTTCTTTCAACAAAGGATTGAGGCGCGGATCTTGCACCGGACACTGATTTAGATTGACTAATTTGTGGGTGCTTTTTTGATAGTAACCTGCTTGCACTTGACCAGTTACAGAAATTGCTACCGGATAAGTCGCTTTGTTGCGGTATCCCAAAAATTGGGGAAATCCTTCGATTTTTCCCGTTAAGATTTGATCGACTTGCACATCGTTAAATCCGCCAATTCTTTCTAAGGCTTGAATTATTTGATTTTGCTTGGCTGCAAGCTGATATTCATAATCTACGTGCTGCCACTGACAGCCACCGCATTTGTCGGCGACAATGCAGTTGGCTCGGATGCGGTGTTCTGATGCTTCCAGAAGTGTGTCCAACTTGCCTTTAGCATAGCTGGATTTGACTTGCACGAGGCGCACGAGGATGCGATCGCCCGTTACGGTATCGGGCACAAACACCACTAACTCACCAAAACGACCAACTCCGTCTCCGGTGTCTGCCAAGTCGGTAATCTCTATCTCAATCAGTTGACCTTGCTGGCAAGGGTTTGCCACTTTCGTCGAGTTTCGGGTGGGGAATTTAGATTTGGTCACAAGTAGTCGTGGTAGGATTTAATATGGTAATGCAATATCGCTCTCTCTTGTTTGAGATGAGTCGTAGCGAAGCGAGGCGCAAGCCATCGCACTCAAGCTCAAGTGCAGGCAGTCTTCCTGCTTCCGAACCCCTTTCTGCTACAGCCAAAGCTTGCGTTAGACAACATTGTCCTCGATCGAGCCTGTGCGATATGCTATTGGGGCTTGATGGGCCAAAACTCGTGAAACAGTCTAAATGTCTGCCGACATCCAAACTCTCGATCGCAGTTTTTGAATTTTTCCCAGAGTACCTTGGGACACAAGGAAACTAGCTTAGCTAGACAGGCGAGAATCCCCAGCCCATAATCTTTGATTTGGGTTGGGATGAAAGACGCGCGAGGATATGAGCGACCCTCCAAGCGATGTTGAGCGTAGCCAACCAGTAATGGAGGGTGGCGACGAGACGAGCAAGCACTCCGCAGTAATAATTGCGGTAAAATACTCATAGCTTAGATCAAAGAATAACAATCTGGGTCTAAGTCAAAAGTTTTGATGTGACAAGTGGGGCGGGACGTGTTCCTCACTATAAAACGCCGTAGAGGGAAACGATTGGAGTACCTTGAAGGAAGATCTTGATATCCTTGACCGGACTCAGATGCCTACAACATACCGCTTGCGGTTCGTGTAGGAGCGTCACTCACTAAGCATAACGCTTGCGGAGGTTGACCGCCTGCTTCTAAGATCGATTAATGTTAGCAGCAAGGTAAGTCGCCGAAGCAAGAATCTCATCTTTAACAGATGAGAATGTCAATGAATCTTTTCCTCAAATATCCTCAAATTTTGAATAACAATGAGCGTAGTTAGCCAATTTATTCTCCAAGCCGATGACGAACTTCGTTATCCCAGTACCGGCGAACTCCAAAGCATCAATGATTTTTTTAAGACGGGAGAACAGCGGGTGCGTATTGCTACTGCGTTGTCTGACAGTGAGAAAAAAATTGTTGAAGAAGCTAGCAAAAAACTTTGGAAAAAACGCCCTGATTTTATCTCCCCAGGGGGCAATGCTTACGGCCAGCGCGAACGGGCTTTGTGTCTGCGCGATTACGGCTGGTATTTGCGCCTGATTACCTACGGTATCTTGGCCGGTGACAAGGAACCGATCGAAAGCATCGGTTTGATTGGCGTTCGGGAAATGTACAATTCTCTGGGCGTTCCTGTTCCTGGCATGGTTGAAGCTATTCGCTGTTTGAAGGAAGCTTCTTTGGCTTTGCTCAATCAGGATGATGCTAGGGAAGCTGCTCCTTATTTTGATTATATCGCTCAAGCAATGTCTTAGTTGAAGAGGCGATTTTTTTCATGGATGTGGCGGAACATTCGCGGGTGATTTTTGGGGTAATTTTATCTCGCCATTGCTCGCAAATGTTTCGCTTCTGTTGACAGTTGACAGTTGACAGAATCGAAGGCAATGGTTTGAGCAATTAACAGCTTCCTCATAGTTGGGCGCAGTTACTCTAGTTAGGAAATATGCTAAGTTTCTGTTAGGAAGCAATGCAGTTTGCGCTTTCCCAGATTTCGAGAATGTCTTGTCTTTCAATGCACATTTCAATTAAAAAGTCAAGGGTTTTTTGGAGATATTGTTTTTTGAATTTCCGGCTGTCGTACTGAATCGATGTTTTGAGCTGCGAGAGTTGTCCAAGTGTGGGGCAGGTTTGGATTTGATGGGCGATCGCATTTTGCCATTCTTCCAACTTGCGGTACGAGATAAATTGTCCGCCGCCTTGATGATGCACGAACACTACGTAAGCCCAGGATTCGACTCGCTTAATCAGATTTTGACTTATTTTCAGGAATTTGGCGATCGATCGGGCGGTGATACGGAGCTTTTTCGAGGGTTGGATGCGGCGAAACAGTGGTGTCATGGCTGAGTCACTCCTGAACTTGGGTGAGTTGGTGTATTCCTGTATTATATCATTCTACACGAATGCAGACAACTTGCAGTAATGTTTCTAAATGTGTCATGCTCAAATCCTGTGTGCAGCCTCGATCGAGGCCAAAGTACAGCTAGCTTAAGAGTTAAATTGGATCTTTCAAAATGCCGGGATTTCTTGACTTTAAGGCTGTCGTCGAGCAGGAAAAACTGCGCCCTGTGCGATTCACGGATACGGGACGCAATAGATTGGGCAAACTTCTGAAAGCAGCTAGAGAGATTCGCGGCTGGTCAATTATCGAAACAGAAATGGTCACAAAAGAATACGAGGCCGCTCTGTTTCGGACAGCAGGAGAGCCTGTACCAAAAGATGTCGGCATTAGTAATGCTACTGTCAGTCGCTACGAACGGGGAAAGCTAGAAAGTTTGGATTGGCGATCGCTCTCCCTGTTATGCTTTGTCCTAAAGCCGATCGACCCGGTAATAGGAGAAGCATTGGAACCCACAAACGCCCTTTATATAGCTTGCGAACATCCGCCGTACAACAATGCCAAACTCTATGACTAGATTATTTGCAATGGGGATGACTGATGGTTGTACCAAACGTTGAGGTTTAGCCGTCAAATGTCAGGACTCTCTAACAAGGCTGTGGCAGACAAAGAGCAGGAATTGCGTCCCGTTCGCTTCACGGAGACGGGGCGGATGCGTTTGGGTAAGATGTTAAAGGCTGCAAGACAGACAAAAGGTTGGTCTGTTAGCGAAACACAGTTCAAAACCAGGGGGTACGAAGAGGCGCTGTTCATCGCGACAAATCAACCCGTACCCAAAGATGTGGGTATCAGTGCAGCCACAGTCAACCGTTATGAACGCGGGAAGTTGGATAATCTAGACTGGCGATCGCTCTCCCTGTTATGCTTTGTCCTAAAGCCGATCGATCCTGTGACAAGTCAACCCCTCGAACCGACAAACGCTCTCTATATCGCTTGCGAACATCCGCCTTACAACGATGCGAAGCTCTACGAGTAGGTGAATCAGCTTTTTTGGGCGGGCTCGCGTGCCCACCCCACAAGAGCAATATTGAGTAATTGTGGAATAGGCATCTTGCCTGTTCTTGGGCATAATATTGATGACTAGCTTACTGCGGGCCCTTTTGCTTGGCCAGTAAAGCCTTAGCTTGTTCCCACAAAGCGTCTAACTCTTCGGGCGGATAATCGGATAAAGGTCGATCGCACGCAGCCTCAACTTTAGCAAACCGCTGCACGAAGCGATCGTTCGTTCCCTGCAAAGCAGCCGACGCATCTAAATCGTACCAGCGAGCCAATTGAATCAACACAAACATAATATCTCCCAATTCCGACTGCTGCGCGGCCTTATCCTCGTGTTTGAGAGCGTGTTCAAATTCCGCCATTTCCTCGTGAAACTTATCCCAAACGCCGTCTACACTGTCCCAATCAAAACTCACCTCCGCAGCTTTTTGAGAGATTTTTGCAGCGGCAGTAATTGGTGGCAAAGTGCTAGCATAACGGCTCATTTTTGAGGCTAAAGTTGGTGGCTTTTCCGCAGTTATGCCCTTTTCTGCTGCTTTGATTTTTTCCCAATTTTCGTTAACTTCATCGACACTGTTAATTTCCGCATCTCCGAAGACGTGGGGATGACGCCGAATCAGTTTTTCCGTGATTCCCGCAGCGACTTCGGCGAAGGTAAATTGTTCGGATTCGCTGGCAATTTGAGCTTGCAAAATTACCTGTAATAATAAGTCGCCCAATTCTTCAACGATCGCACTTTTGTCTCCTTTACGAATCGCGTCGGCGGTTTCATAGGCTTCTTCGATGATGTGCGGAATCAGAGTTTCGGGAGTTTGGGCTAAATCCCAAGGACATCCGCCGTCGGGCGATCGCAATGAGGCCACAACTTCTATCAGGTTTTCGAGTGCTACGAGCGATCGACTGTGGGAATTAGACATTAGAATTTACCTTAAGTAGAAGGAAGAAGGAAGAAGGAAGAAGGAAGAAGGAAGAAGGAAGAAGGAAGAAGGAAGAAGGAAGAAGGAAGAAGGAAGAAGGAATACATAGACAGCCAGCTCGATCGCGAGCGATATTTTACATTTTATTAGGTGGATTTACTTGTTCACCTCTTAGATTTGCTAGACGTGCGGCGGGGAGATTTGCTTTTGCGCCTCTTAATAGTCTTCGGAGGGTGCAACCCGCTCAATCCTTTCTTTTTGAACTGTTTGTAAGCAGAACCGCCCCAATCGCTAAGATAGTGGCTCATCGCGCCCAATTCCAGACCGACGTAGATGGCTATAAATTCGATATAGTGTTCCAAGAGCGATCGACCGTAACCCAAAACCGCTTCCTGCCAATTTCCGGCTAAGTTGCCAATTTTTTCGGCGATCGTCAATCCCAAGACTCCTATAACGGCGATCCAGGTAGCGAGGTACAAGATTCGCAAAGCCGTGCCGATCAGAGGCCCGTGGGACAAAAAAGAGCGGTGGCGCAGGCTTTTTTGGTAGGGAAGCCAAATAAATTTGAACCATCCCCAGCGCTGATACTGACATGAGTAAATATCTAAATCCGGGCCAAACATCAGTCCGCCGACTAAGAAGCTGCCGGAAACGAGCAAAGTCAGGTTGCTGTTTTGAGTATGGCCAAAGGTGACGCCTGCCACCAGGGGCAAACACCATAGGGTGATTCGATCGTGCGTGCGGCCAGAGGGCATTAAAAGTTTATGATTTTTTTAGTTGATCTTTCTGGGATACTGTGATATGATAAGTCCCTGTAAGCGCAATTGGGCGATTAGCTCAGTGGTAGAGCGCCTGCTTTACACGCAGGATGCCGTAGGTTCAAATCCTACATCGCCCATATCCAATTGAAAAGCTGTTTCCACTGTTTCCAAGGGCTGGAAGTTTTAACACCTTCGCTCTGTGCCTTTGCTTGGCAACAGGCAAGATGCCTGTTCCACAAGAAGAAATTTAATGTCTTGTGGAATAGGCCGGACAGCCTGTTGTTAAAAAAACTTATTGGGAATGGTGCCAGATGTCCGATCGACCAAACTTAACATTTTGTGGCGGATGTCCCACAAGTTGACACCCAATGCTGGAAAATTAATCTATTGATTGATTTTCCTTTTTAACATCGTCAGATATATGAAGCCTAAAATAACTAGCCCGATCGCCTGGAAACAAGCTGAACTTCTCATGCAGCCGGCGATGATCCGAGTGCTAGACAACATCCGCAAACAACTAGAGGAGTCAGTCTGGACAGGAACTTATCAAGAAGTGCAGGTTCCGATTCCCGGCTATCAACTAATTTTAGAGCATCAAGGCGAGCACAGATCCGTCGATATTTGGGAACTTTGCTATCGAGTCTGCTTTGTCAACTACCAGCGGGCCCACACTCAAATGCAAAGCCAGGAAGTTGTAATTGACACTTTTTTAATTGACGAGGACACTGGCGATGTAGACTGGAATCGTCTTGATGCCAAAGCGAGTCAATTAATACAAGAAGTTTTTGCTAATTTGAGTCAGTTGACAGTTGACAGTTGACAGTTGACAGTTGTCATGGGTAGTTAGAAACCGGGTTTTTTCAGGACAAACGCGTTACAGCCAGAAGATTATGAAAAAAACCCGGTTTCTCGGCCTGTGAGTGCGATCGCAAACTCAAAACCAAGCATTAATAATTCAATACACGCTGAAAGCTTAAATCTCAAATCCTATGCTAATTCAAGAATTGCACGACATTCAAGCCGCAGCAGGCGCTACTTTTGCAGAGTTAGCAACCACAGAAACAGTCCCTATCAGTTTTGGTAACGACGGTGCCGCCATCGCAGCAACTAAACAAGGTGTGGCTTTGTGCGATCGCACTCACTGGGGACGCATTCAAATCTCCGATAGCGATCGCCTGCGGTTCTTGCACAATCAAAGTACCAATAACTTTAACATACTCAAACCCGGTCAAGGTTGTGACACCGTGTTCGTCACATCCACAGCTAGGACGATCGACCTCGCCACCGCCTATGCTACAGAAGATGCTGTAATATTGCTAGTTTCAGCCAACCGCCGCCGCCAATTGCTCGAATTGCTCGATCGCTATATTTTCCCAATGGATCGCGTAGAATTAACAGATATAACCGATACAACCGTTGCTTTCAGTCTCCTCGGCCCCGAAAGCACTCAACTACTAGAAAAACTCGGAGTTACCGAACTAGACAATCAATCCTACGCTACTCACAAATCGATAAAAACCCCCCCTCTTTCGGCGGATGAAGGGGAGGTTCGAGTTGCTGTTGGTAGCGGTTTAGCAACTCCTGGATACACGTTAATTGCGCCAGCCAGCGACGCAGCCCGCTTGTGGACTGAGTTAGTTAAAGCTGGGGCCGTACCAATGGGCGATCGAATTTGGGAACAACTGAGAATCGAACAAGGACGCCCCGCACCCGATTTTGAACTCACAGACGATTACAACCCCCTAGAAGCCCGCCTTTTACACACAATTACTTATGACAAAGGCTGCTACATCGGCCAAGAAACAATTGCCCGGTTGAACACCTACCAAGGAGTCAAACAAGAACTTTGGGGCGTGCAATTGAGCGGCCCCGTTGAGCCCGGAACAGTCATCACAATTGGAGAAGAAAAAGTCGGCAAACTCACCAGTTTTGTCAAAACCGAATCCGGCTATTTTGGACTTGCTTACATCCGCACCAAAGCCGGAGGCGAAGGACTGAAAGTGCAGCTAGGAGAAATTGCCGGAGAAGTAGTAAACCTACCTTATTTAAATTAATCAGCATAGCTTCGTAGTGAGGACTTCAGTCCGCATAAATCAGAGGACTGAAGTCCTCACTACGAACCCAGAGCGCCTGTTTTAGTGGACATCAAATAATGACATATCCCTCCCTTAAAACAGCTTCACTAACCTGCGGATCCGGCTCTACAGGGTCGCTGTAATAAGTTTCAATATGTTTAATAAAACCTTCCCGATAAGCTTTCAGATGTGATTCAAGTGCTTCGATATCCTGCTTTTTTGTCGCGTAATACCATTTTTTTAAAGATGTGCTAGAGATAAATAATGTAAAATCCAAGACCATCCTGTGAGAAACCAATGACATGATTCGTTAAAGATGCTAAGATTTCCTGAACTTTTACGCGGAGTTGGTCAAGATTACTAAAAACTAACTTTCGCTTAAAATTCTTTGATGTATTCCCACACTCTTTCTGTTGGATTTACTTGACAGACAATGAGGAGGCTGAAATAGTAAAATAATATTGTCTGGCAATTCAGATGTGCTTAAAAGATGACCCGGAGCATTATCGACTTGAATGATATGCAATTCATCGGGATATTCAAGCGACAATTGTTCCAAATATGCTTGAAAACAAACTTTATCTAAATGGGAAAACTCCCCAAAAAAACTTCGTCCAGTAGATGGATATACTGCTCCGTAAAGCCAGAAACATTTAAATTTCCATTGATGTTTTCCTACGGGTTTTACACCCCGTAGTGTTATTCTTCGTCTCTGAATTGTATGTAGTCCTAATCGAGTTTCGTCACTACACCAAAACAGAAATTTTTTGTATTTCTTTACTTGGTCAGGAGCTTTATTCAGCAAGGCTTTGATTTTTTGAGACAGGCTATTTTTGAATTCATTAATTGCCGTTAAATTTTGTTCACTACTCCGGGGCCTAAGGTTCGCCAAAATAGGATCACGGACAACTAAAGTGAACAGATTCCTTTGGACTTCATACCAATTGCTAATTATCTTTTTAGAGCGCATCAACTCCAATTTGATAAATGCGTGAAGTGAGCAAAATATGTGAGTTTTGATCGCAGAGGTGTCTCTCACCATGAACCGACAAATTCCACATATAGCCTTTCTCAAAAAGATGAGGTATAACTGGCAGATCGTATAACCGCTTAGACGTATAGGGCTCGCATCCCAACAACGTCCGCGAATCTTTCGCTAGATCCGCTATACTTGTTTGAGTCCTCTATGAAAAGTTTCAATGCCCCAATGTATATCGTGAATTGTGATAAATTCACTTCGACTTGTTTCTTGCAGCTTGGACAGTTGTGGCAGATATAAAATATAATGTCTAGAGTCTTCTTTTTTAAAGTCTTTCCTAAACAATTTTATAAATCCAAATTCTTTCAAATGAGTTATTAATCCTTCATCTGCTATCTCTAAATTACTTACCTGGCAATACTTGTGCGGCTCATTAGAGACGGTTCTGTTTTTTTTAATCCCGAATAAAAAAACAGTTTCTGGTTTCTTAGAAACTTTAAGTTTTCTACTCCTGAATACCAACTATCTCCCGTTACTATTCTTGGTTGTACTCCCCATTCTGTGATTTCCCTCACCATTTATCTAAAATAATCGTTTTTGGTTTTTCCCTCTCTTTTATCGTAAATTCTGTAATTGATTGGCACTGAATTACCATAGATGTCACTATAATATAGCGTGATTAAGTTTAATCCTCTGATCGGCTTATGGTATTTACCTGACCAAAAATAGCTAATTAATTCTGTATGTTTTGGTTCACTATACAGCTTTTATATGACTGTATCGTCAACACTTAATATACCTCCTTCTAAGTTGATAAACTTTTCTATTATCGAAAATAAATCTGACGGTTCATATCTCTCTCTCACCAAAAAGCCATTAATACTATCATGGGAAACGTCTCCCAATATCTCTGAAGTGCCTACTGCACCCCCCAAACTTGGGTTCTGAGAGTAAAAATAAGGTGTATAGCTCCTTATTGCATCGCGCTGTCGAGGTTTTAGTTATTTTTCTGATTGTCCGATACCAGGCACGTAGATGTTCCCTCTTTATCAATGCACTATTTGGTTATTTTGTCAATGCGTAAGTCCTAATTTACTGAAACATTAGCTATATTTGGTAACCTGCCATACAGATAGCTTGAGTAGTAAAAGGCTGTGGAATCGCTGTCAAATATAATGTTAAGAGTTTTAACGCTTGCGCTACTTTATATGAACTTTAAAATTGCGTCAAAACTCGTATGTGATTGCAAAGAAATAGTAAAGATATGTTTTGAGTATTGCCAACAGCCAGCAACTTAAGTTTATAGTTGTAGAGACAAATGTTTGATAGATCGTGTTCCAACTTGGTCGATCGCCAAAATAAATAGGTAAAGAAATGCTTAATAAAACTACAAGTAGGCTGAAGACAAGCAATAAGTATGAGAGCCGATAGGGCATCTCTACCATAGGGTGTCTTTCCCATCAAGTCGCTTTCAGTCTAAAAAATCTTAAAATTAAGCAGACTTTAAAAGATTCTGTCCCTCGAAAATCAGTTTAACAACTCGCTTATCAGCAACCGTATTTCTAGAATCTCAAGGAGCCAACAGTGAAAAGTGTAATTAACCCCTCAGAAGTGTTTGAAGGTGCTAGCAAAGCCGAAATAATCGATCGCATCCAACGGTTAGTTCCCCCAGGTTCCCCGGAACCCCAAGATCCTGAAATCCTAGCAGCCCTAAAAACTCTCACCGCACAGCTAATCACCGCCTATCAAGCCGACGGACAACTAGAAAGCGAACCTTTTACCGACGTGCGCGATCGTACAATTCACCTACAGGCATCCGCAGTCAACAGCAAAATCAAAGGAAAAACCATTCTCGTAACCGGGGGAGAAGGATGCGTCGGCGCTTTCTTAATCGAAAAACTCATCGAATTAGGCGCAACCAAAATCATTTCCGCAGACAAAGCCCGATGTCAAAACCCCGGAGAAACTCTCCCGCATTTTAACAAAGAAGGTGAAGTAACTTTCTATGCGGTTGACATTCGCAACTGGGAGGCACTGAAACATATATTTGAGGTAGAAAAACCAGAGATTGTTTTTCACCTAGCAGCCCAACGCCAACCCGGACTAGCTGAAATCAAAATCCGAGAAACAGTTACAACCAGCCTGTTAGGATGCAAACACGTCATCCAGCTATGCGAAGAATACGGCGTAGCAGACTGCATCTTCTCTTCCACAGGCAAAACATCTCGATACTTTACAACCGAAGTTTACGCAGCCTCCAAAAAGTTTGCCGAATGGCAATTTGCCAAAGCAGCTCAAGCAGGAAACGTCACTTACGGGATGGTTCGCTTTACTCATATGTTGGAAAATAGCTTGTTCTGCGAGCAAATGTCCAAAAAAGTAGAGCAAAGTAAAACTGTCAACGTTCATGCTCCCCACCGCTACGTCACCGCTCAAAATCTTGTCGAAGCCGTACATTTATTGCTGAACGCTCTGGTAGTCTCCGTTCCCGGAAAACTGAAAATTGTCGCAGTCAGCAATCTCGGGTGGCCGACAGAAACCTTGGAAGTTGCTCTTTATAAAATTCTTGAATCAGGCAAAAATCTGCCGATTTATTTTCAAGGACTTTTACCGGGATACGAAGAACCATTTTTCCTCGGACAGTTTGACTGGAGCAAGCCTACAGACATCCATCTGCTAATTAATGTTCTGGAAGATCCTTTTAGAATCATTGATGATGCTGGCGACATGGTAACTGTAGAATTAGCTCCTTTTTCTTTGCGCGTGTTAGATGGACAAGTGTCAAACTTGGAAAACTTAATCAACACTCCAGATTTACCGGAAGTGGAAATCAAGCACGCTCTAGTCGCAGCAGAAAAAGAAGTTATTGCTTCCTCTTTTGCATGGAGTTCCCCCCAAGAGTTGTTAAAGATTTTGCAGTGGGGAGTCAATCCCAAGAAATTGCAAGGTTACGGAACAGAAATTGGTGACTACACGGAGATTATCGAACTCCTGCTGCAAGGAATGTACGGGCGGCTCAACGAAGAAGTCTTGAAGGGTGCCGGAATTACTGCTGATGAATTTGAGCAGTTAGTTGACAGTCTTTCTACGCTGGATTCTATTCAAGCAGAAGTGGGATATTTGCGATCGATATCGAGATGTGTCAGACAATCTGTACTCCCCGCACACTTCACCAAAAAAAAATCTGAACCTTCTCCTGTCCACGATGCAGCGTAATTGGAAAATAGTTTAGAGATGGCTTTGTTGATTTTAGTCGATTAAAAATAGAACATCGCAAACCCGGTTTCTTTGAAATACCGGGTTTCTTAATTCTAGGCCTATTTGAGGTTAAGTTAAGTGATTTATAGCATTTCGAGCGAAAGATGAGGTATAACTGTAAATAAAGTTTTTGAGGCGATTTCACTTACTATATAATCACTATCTGAGGGCTAAAGCCCAACAACATACCTCAGCTATCTGAGGGCTAAAGCCCAACAACATACCTCAGCTATCTGAGGGCTAAAGCCCAACAATATACCTCAGCTATCTGAGGGCTAAAGCCCAACAATATACCTCAGCTATCTGAGGGCTAAAGCCTAACAACATACCTCAGCTATCTGAGGGCTAAAGCCTAACAATATACCTCAGCTATCTGAGGGCTAAAGCCTAACAATATACCTCAGCTATCTGAGGGCTA
>NZ_JAEQCT010000182.1:1361-7972 GCF_020738205.1 Microcoleus sp. PH2017_24_DOB_U_A | reverse complement strand
AAGATTGTCGAAAGCATATTGAGTTATCTTCTGGCAAATTCCCGCTTCTTTAATCCATGTAAACTCAGGCTTTACATGATTGTTAAAGAATTTCTTGAGTAGGTATTTATTAGGCTTCAATCCATCTTGATCAAGGTTGCTCCAAGTAGCCAATCCCCAGTTATAAGTAAACCTCACTATTCCAGCGTGTTTGCTCATGACTGTTGTCTGACTCTTGTGCCGGCTTTAACTTTGTTTTGATGGATAAAAGCATTGCTCGACATCAACACGCTAATTTCACCGATACCCGAAACATCCCAGCGCAAGCGAGTGTCTTTACTGACAATCCAAGGTTTTTTGGGAATCGCGCAGGGTTTGAACAAAATGGTACATCGTAGATTTGTCTACAAGTGTACCACCTTGTCTATTTAATCGCTAGCTAGGTAGTAGCTCAGGCGTCGCTTTCAATGTGAATAAACAACAAACCCATTACCACAACCGGCATCAGCCAGCAAACAACCGGAATCAAAATCCAAGGCAAGAAAGAAGCAGCGTAGGAACCTGTCATATCAAAATCTCCAAACTAAAGTTAGTGTGTGGCAACAGGGATATTTGGGAGTGGAGTCTAATTGTTGACTAAACCCCGGAAAATGGCATCGATGCCGTTAAAGTTTTCGAGTAAGAAGTAGGCAGCAAAGACGCCGCTCATTCCGCCAATGAAGAAACCAGCAGTGAGCTGGCTCCAGCCTTCGCCGGTTTTCAGGGCTTCGGGAGTCATGGGATTGGCGCTCGGGTAGCTGCTATTGTCATTTTTGAAAGAGACTAAACCGTAGGCAGACATACCTGTTGTGCCGAGCAGAACTAAGACGAGGGCTGTAATTAATCCGCCGAGATTAGCTGCTTCTGGATAATCCCGCAGTGGGCCTAAGACGATTTGGGGGCCGACAAGGAAATAACCGTGTGCCAAACCGATTTCTAAACCTCGAACTAGGGGTGAGAGTCCTTTGCGGTAGGCGGGCAAATTCCCAATGAATGCTTGTGTGAAATCAGAAGCACTGATGGGAGTTGCGAGATGACCCGTGAAGGGGTCGCCGTTAAAGGGTTTAATAAGCTCTGCATCTCTGGGATCGGCCATATTCTCTTTTTCCTCGCTGTGCGTAAAAATTGAGGCGTTCAAGTCATATTTTACGCAGGGACGTGTTTCCTATTTGCATAATTGGCAGCTAGCTTTAGAAAAGTTCACTATTCTTTAGTTTTGGGAAGAATTTTTCTTTTGTCTCCTATACCAGAAAGCGAGTCGATCGGGCGACACTCCGAAAAAATAAGCAATAATTACTATTTGATTGATGGCGGTGGTTTTGAGTACCCCAAGCTGCTGCCAGCGGCGGGCGGATGTCAACACGGGCTCGGGTACGATTTGGATGCGGCCTTGTTTTTTCAACCGGCGTACAAATTCAAAGTCTTCCATGAGGGGCAAGTCAGGAAAACCGCCGATTTGGTCAAAGATAGCTGAATAAAGAAAAATGGCTTGATCGCCGTAGGGCATTTGCAGAAAGTGCGATCGGCAGTTTACTCCTATTTCTACGAGCAGCAGACAGAGCGTGCGGGCATCAATCTTGAGTTCAAAGGCCCCGGCGACTGTTTGGGGTTTGGCTAGTGCAAGGCGTGCGCCAGAGTCGTAGCCGGGAGGCAAAAGAGTGTCTGCGTGGAGAAACAGCAGAATATCTCCAGTAGCCAAGGCCGCACCTGCATTCATTTGAGTGGCGCGGCCTTGGCTACTGGAGACAACTCGGACGCCCAAAGATGTTGCTATTTCTGCGGTACCGTCGTTGCTGCCGCCATCGGCGACGATAATCTCAACATTTTTGGCATTTTGGGCGGTGGAAATGACTGAGGCAATTGTAGCTGCTTCGTTTAAGACGGGAATGATAATGGAAATTTTGAGATTGAGATTTTCGGGCGGCATAGAGAATCGATCACCGCTGGAGAGAGAGAGGGCGGGTTTTGTACAAAGCTTATCTGTTATTTCAACAGGTAGCGACAGTTTGATGGCTGACACATGGGGCGGATAGAAACCGGGTTTCTACGAATTTTACTCTCTGGTCACGATAAATATACGAAGAAACCGGGTTTCACTCTTGTCGCAAAGTGCGATCGCGAACTTGCCTTTTGAGTTCCTCGTCTGAAACCCTTGATTTCCCGCAGGTAATTCCTGTGTCTGGCAAGCGTTGCCCTCGTTCTCGATCGCCCTGAAACCCTGATTCTAAGATTGACAATCAAAAACTGTCCCTAGTTTGATTATTTACTAATTTATTTGCTAATTTTTGGCTTTTTCTCGCGCTTGCGACTATTGTCGCAAGCGCTGTCTAACCGCTGCATTTGGTTAGACAAATACATTTACTATAGTATGACGTTGTGGTTTCACAATCAAGTATTTTTTATGATTTATAGATGACAATTTTTAATGAATCAGAGAAGTTAAATATAGTTTATTTATTTCAAAATACTAATATCTAAACGCAGCAAATCCTCCGGCAAATCTATGTCTGCAAGAGTGGGAAGATAAGCAATATTGAGGTCAAGATTTTGGGCGATCGCCTGCGTAGAAGAAAATACCTCACTGGTTCCCCACTTAATTCC
The DNA here is from genome assembly GCF_020738205.1 of Microcoleus sp. PH2017_24_DOB_U_A. NCBI lineage: Bacteria > Bacillati > Cyanobacteriota > Cyanophyceae > Oscillatoriales > Microcoleaceae > Microcoleus > Microcoleus sp. PH2017_24_DOB_U_A. The sequence continues at coordinate 5,353 of NZ_JAEQCT010000182.1, read as the reverse complement.
GCTGAACAATTCCGGTATCGATCGGCGCAGCCCGATTAGATAATAACCGCCGTCTGTTGCCGGGCCCAAAACTAAATCGTGCTGGCTCAGTTTGTCAAAAGCTTGTGCCATGATTTCTGCTTTCAGATCGGGACAATCAGTTCCTATAATTGCAGCTTTGTCAACCCCTGAATTAAAAGATTTTTGAAACGCTGCTGTCATTTTTGCCCCCAAATCGCCGTCTATTTGATTTTGATAAATAATATCTGTTCCCAACCAGTCTTGCATCTGTTGTTGGCTACCGCTTGTGTGGTGAATTTCCACTGATAATCGGCGGGAGTTTTGAAGAGAGAGGGCGCGGGCGATCGCCTTTTGTGCCATCAATCGGTGCAGGTTGGCAGCACCTGTTTTTCCCAGCACAGGAATTAGTCGAGTTTTGGCTTTGCCCGCTTCGGGATAGCGGGTGAAAACAATCAGTTTTTCGGAAATCATAGATTATTCATAATTTTTAAAGAAATGACCTAATGCAGTCCCGGACGCAGGGGGGGCTAAAAACCCGGTTTCTGCGCCGCCTGCGTCCACAATAATTTTTCGGAGAAACCGATTTTTTCGCGTCCGCGATTACTAATTTAATCCCTGGATTCAACCCATCCTAAAACACTGTCAACTGTCAACTGTCAACTGTCAACTGTCAACCGTTAGCTCATTTCTAGCATTCGCTGGATAGGTTGCAAGGCTGCTCGTTGCAGTTCTTGAGACATAGTAATTTCGGGGGTTTGATTTTTCATAGCTAGATACAATTTTTCCAAAGTATTTAATCTCATGTGCGGGCATTCGTTGCAAGCACAGGTATTATTGTTAGGAGGAGCGGGAATAAAGCGTTTGTGCGGTGTTTGCTTTTGCATTTGGTGAATGATTCCCGGTTCAGTTGCGACAATAAAAGCTTGGCAGTCGCTGGATTGAGAATATTTGAGCAAAGCGGTGGTTGAACCGATATAATTGGCGTGGCGAAGTACCGGAGGTTCGCATTCTGGATGGGCGATGATTTCGGCTTCGGGATTTTCGATTTTGAGTTGAACTATCTTTTTTTCTGAGAAGTTTTCGTGGACGATGCAGGCTCCTTGCCAGAGTTCCATGTGTCTGCCGCTTTGTTCGATGACGTAACGGCCGAGATTGCGATCGGGCCCAAAAATTATCGGCTGATTTTCGGGAATTTGGTTGACAATTTTGACGGCGTTGGAGCTGGTGCAAATTATGTCGCTCATTGCCTTGATTTGGGCGGTACAGTTAATGTAGGAAATAACTAAATGGTCTGGGCGATCGGCTTTGAAAGCTGCAAAGGCTTCGGGCGGGCAACTGTCGGCGAGGGAACACCCAGCATTTAAGTCTGGTAGCAATACTAATTTGTGGGGATTGAGGATTTTTGCGGTTTCTGCCATGAAATGAACTCCGGCAAAAACTATGACATCGGCGTTGGTGTTGGCGGCTTTGCGGGCAAGTTCGAGGGAGTCGCCAATGAAGTCTGCGATGTCTTGAATGTCGGAGTCTTGGTAGTAGTGGGCGAGAATGACGGCGTTCAACTCTTGTTTGAGGGCGTTAATTGCTGCAAACAAGTCGTCGGGCAGTCTGGTTTGGGTCAAGTTTTGAGCAGGTGCGGTGGTAAACACAGTTAAAATATTCCGGGGAAGGTGGCGGCTGGACTTAATATTTTGAATTATAGTTGAATTCACCAAAAACGGTGGTAAGCGGGTGGTTGGGTTGAAATAATCTAAAATCTAAAATCTAAAATCTAAAATTGGCTGGGGGAGAGTGCAAAAATTGGTCGCTGTTTCTTATGCTGAAGAAGAAGGGGCTAGGGATCGATCGCGCATGACAAATCAAATGAATCAGACTAAATCTATCAAAATTGCGGTGGTGGGGGACGTTCACGATCGCTGGGAAGCGGAAGACGGCGAGGCCCTGAAGCATCTTGGCGTTGATTTGGCGCTGTTTGTGGGGGATTTTGGGAACGAGTCGGTGGAGGTGGTGCGGGCGATCGCATCTTTGGACATTCCGAAAGCAGCAGTGTTTGGGAACCACGACGCTTGGTACACGGCGACGGAGTGGGGCCGCAGTCAGTGTCCGTACGATCGCGCCGTTGAGAATCGGGTAAAACAGCAGTTAGATTTAATGGGAGAAGCCCACGTCGGTTACGGGAAACGGGATTTTCCCGAATTGGACATAACGGTGGTGGGAAGCCGCCCGTTTACTTGGGGAGGTTCGGAGTGGAAGTACAACGATTTTTATTCGGAGTGGTTTGGCGTAGAAAGTTTTGAGGAGTCGGCGAGGCTAATTGCAGGGGCGGCGGCAGATGCGGACTGCGAAAATGTGATTTTTCTTGGTCACACGGGGCCGACGGGGCTGGGAGAGGCTGCTGAAGACCCCTGCGGGCGTGATTGGAAGCCGCTGGGAGGGGATTGGGGCGACCCGGATTTTGCTGAGGCGATCGATCGAACTCGCAGCGCCGGAAAGCACGTACCGCTGGTAACTTTTGGTCATATGCACCATCAACTGCGACATACTAAGCACGAGTTGCGGAAGTCAGTGGTGAGTGCGAAGGGTACGGTGTATTTGAATGCGGCCAGCGTACCGCGAATTGTGGAGAAAGAGTGCTCGAAATTGCGGAATTTCTCGATCGTCCTGCTAGAAAAAGGAACAGTGTCGGAAATGTCTTTAGTCTGGGTAGGGGAAGATTTCGCGGTGCAAAGAGAACAAATTCTTTACCGGCAGACTGAATCTGCTACTGCTTGTAGTTAGCGGCAATTGCTGGTATGATAAAATCTATGCGCCTGGAGAGGTGGCAGAGTGGTCGAATGCGCCTGACTTGAAATCAGGTGAACTGAAAGGTTCCGTGGGTTCAAATCCCACCCTCTCCGTTTTTGACAACTACGAAAAGAACTGGCAAAAAATCACCCCTGCGGGGGTGATTTTGCTTACCATGTAATTTTTCTAGCCAACTTACTCGATTTAAGCGGTTTCCTCATCCGCCGGATCGCCGTAGGGATCTTCGCTGGCGGGGGTCAGATTGCCGAACATTCCAGCATCCGCGTAGGAGTCGGCAAAATTTGTTTGTTGGTGGGCTGCCCAAAGCGAAGTGAAGCAGCCGGACGGGGCGAGTCCGAAACCAAAAGCAGCACTGGTGAGGGAGAGAAGGCGGGATTTATCAGTCCGGCGGGATTTAACTGCGCCTCCGTGCTTGTCTGAAATGGTGGCAATTTTTTTGTGGAAATTCTGGAGATGTCGATCGCACTGCTGTATGAATAATTAACCGAGATAGAAAGCCACAGTGGCTTTTCAGAATTTTTATGAAAATCCAAAATATAATTACTGCTGGATTGTCGATCGCCCTTTTATTGGCTGCAACCAAATATATACCTGATTTTAACCAGCAAAACCAAGTCAAGCAACTGCTGGAGACCAAACAGTGTCCCGAATGCAATCTCAGCAATGTCAACTTGAAGGGAATGGACTTACAAGGATTTAACTTGCAGGGAGCAAACCTAGAAGGTGCTAACTTATCAGGAGCAAAACTGGCGAATGCCAACCTAAAAAATGCCAACTTGAATAAAGCCAACCTGACAGGTTCTGATTTGGGATGTAGTGGCATAAGTTTCAATCTTGATACTAATGGTCAAGCAGCAAATATGGATTTTAAAGTCAGTGCTGTACCCGAAAAGAATAACCCAGAAAATGCAGTAGTTGGTTTTAATATGAAATCAACAGACCGAGGAACCACAATGCGTTTCAATCTTCCGGGATGCGCGGATTTCGAGAATGCTACAATGCAGGAAACTAAAATGCCCGATGGCAACATTCATCCTTAATTATCTCCAGTTATCTCCTTGAACCCTCGGCGATTGAAATCGCTTCTACACATACGAAGTCCGCCTGCGCGGACTAAGAAATAATATCAATTCCGGTTGCACCGGAATGACAAGCGAGGAGACTCAAGATGCCGTTTCCCTACCCCAGAT